>NZ_JBHRXN010000031.1:309437-513280 GCF_042648525.1 Vogesella facilis | reverse complement strand
GTTCATTTCGCTGGCGGCGCGCATGACGCGGATGGCGATTTCGCTGCGGTTGGCGATCAGGATGCTGCGGATAGAGTTCATGGTAGTAGCCACACAAAACCAGTATCGGGAAAGGCGCGGGCGCCCGGCAATTTGCGCTGGGCAGACTCAAAAATGGCGAACGCACAAGCGTTCGCCATTGCCAGCGGCGGCTTCTGCCGCTATCTGACGATAGCCAGGCAGAAGGCGGGTGCTGTAACTGCCGAAAAACGGCACGGCAATAGCCGCTTACTGCAGCTCGCCTACCAGCGGCCCCCAGGTGTCGGACAGGGCAAAGCCCTGCTGGAACGGATCGTGATCATCGACCCGCAGCCGCTCGGTGCCATACACCCAGCCGCGCCCGGTGATGCGCGGCAGGATGGCCGGACGCCCTCCTACCTCGGTCGTTGCCAGCACTTCTGCGGTGAATTCTCCACCGATGATCGACCGCGACACCTGTTTGCCCCCGACATCAATCAGTCCACGGGCGAACAGGGTGGCCAGATTGGCCGAGCTGCCGGTGCCGCAGGGCGAGCGATCGACGCGGCCGGGCTTCAGCGTGGTGCAGGTGCGCACTGCGCCATCGGCATCCCGACCGCGGAACATCACGTAGGCGATCTCGTCCAGCGACGGCATTTCCGGGTGGCAGACCTGAATCTGCCGGTTCAGCAGCGACTTGAGCGCCATGCCTGCCTCCATCAGCTCGCGCGCGTTGTCCGGCGCTATCGTCAGGTCGAGCTGTTCGGCATCGACAATGGCGTAGTACACGCCGCCAAAGGCGATGTCGGCGCGGATGCTGCCCCAGCTTGCCGTCTGCAGCGGAAAATCCAGCACCTCGACGAAACACGGCACGTTGTCGAGGCTGACCGACAGGCACTGCCCATCCTGGCAGCGGGCGGTGGCGGTGATCAGCCCGGCCGGGGTGTCCAGCCGCACGATGGTTTCCGGCTCCTGCATCGCCACCCGCCCGCTTTCCAGCAAGGCAGTCACCACGCAGATGCAGTTGCTGCCGGACATCGGGTGCGCCCGGTCGGCCTGCAGCACGATGAAGCCGGCATCGGCATCCGGGTGCACCGGCGGCAGCAGCAGGTTCACCGACATCTGCACCGCCGCCCGCGGCTCGAAAGTGACGAAACGGCGCAGGCTGTCGTCCACCTGGTTGAGGTGGTTCATCTTGTCCAGCAGCGTGGCGCCGGGAATCTCCGGCGCGCCGCCGACGATCACCTTGCCGATTTCGCCCTGGCAGTGCACCTCCACCAGCTCGATGGCATGCTTCCAGTTGAGTGCGTGCTGGCTCATTTGATGTACCAGCCCCACGGCTGCTCGCTGTCGTAGCGGGTGATCTGCTTGGTTTCCAGGTAGTTGTCCAGGCCCCAGCGCCCCAGCTCGCGGCCGATGCCGGACTGCTTGTAGCCGCCCCACGGCGCCTCGGTGAAGGTGGGCTGTGAGCAGTTGATCCACACGATGCCGGCGCGCAGCTGCGCGGCAACGCGGTCGCAGCGCTGGTCATCGGCGGACATCACCGCCGCCGCCAGGCCAAAGCGGCTGTCGTTGGCCAGCCGGATGGCTTCCGCCTCGTCGGCAAACGGCTTGATGCACACCACCGGGCCGAAGAACTCTTCGCTCCAGGCGCGGCTGTCCAGCGGCACATCGGCCAGGATGGTCGGCTCCAGGAAGTAGCCCTTGTCGAAGCCAGCCGGCTGCTTGCCGCCGGTGACCACGGTGGCACCGGCGCGGCGGGCCTCGTCGATGCCGGCCAGCACCTGATTGAGCTGGCCCTTCGACACCAGCGGCCCCAGCAGCACGCCCGCGTCCAGCCCGCTGCCGATGGTGATGTTGCGGGTTTCTTCCACCAAACGCTCCAGCAGCGGCTGGTACAGCGCCTGCTGCACCAGCACGCGCGAGGTCGCCGAACACACCTGGCCCTGGTTCCAGAAGATGCCGAACATGATCCACTCGACCGCCTTGTCGATATCGCTGTCGTCGAACACGATGAACGGCGACTTGCCGCCCAGCTCCAGGCTGACGCGCTTGATATCGCGCGCCGCGGCGGCCATCACGGTGGAGCCGACCGGGCCGGAGCCGGTAAACGCCAGTTTGTCCACGCCGGGGTGGTCGATCAGCGCCTGACCGGCCTTGGCGCCGGAGCCGGTCACCACGTTCAGCACGCCGGCCGGCAGCTTCGCCGCATCCGCAATCTCAGCCAGCACCAGGGCGGTAAGCGAAGTCAGCGCCGCGGGCTTGAGCACCACGGTGCAGCCGGCGGCCAGCGCCGGCGCCACTTTCCAGGCCGCCATCAGCAGCGGGTAGTTCCACGGGATGATGGCGCCGGCCACGCCCAGCGGCTCGCGCACCGCCTTGGAGGTGAAGCGGCCGTCGGCCAGCGCGATCGGCTCCACCGGGTTGGCATCCAGCTCTTCCGCCAGCGTGGCGTAGTATTCGAAGCAGCCGGCGGCATCGCCGATATCCCACTCGGCCTCCGGCAGCGGCTTGCCGTTGTCGATGGATTCGAGGCGGGCCAGTTCGCCCAGCCGCGCGCGGATGCCGGCGGCGATGGCGCGCAGGTAATGGGCGCGCTCCCGGCCGGGCATCTTCGGCCACGGGCCGTGGTCGAAGGCGGCGCGTGCGGCCAACACCGCCTCGTTCACATCGGCCTCGGAGGCGGCCGGCGCCTGGTGGATGACTTCTTCGGTGGCCGGGTTGATCACGTCGAAGGTGCCGCCCTCAAGCGGAAACTTCCAGGCACCGTTGATATACAGTTTGTTGATAAACAGCTTGTTGCTCATCGTTTTCTCCACAAAGTCTTTGGAATTATTGGTTTGCTCACACATGCCGGGTCAGGCCGCCGTCGACGCGCAGGTTCTGCCCGGTGATATAGCCGGCATCGTCCGACAACAGGAACGCCGCCGTTTTGGCAATCTCGGCCACCGAGCCCACCCGCCCCATGGGAATGCTGTCGCAGATGGCCGGGTTGTGCTGCAGGCTGTCGATGTAGCCGGGCAGCAGCGCATTCATGCGGATATTGTTTTCGGCATAACGGTCGGCATACAGCTTGGTGTAGGCCGCCACCGCCGCGCGGTAGGCGCAGGACAGCGGAAACTTCAGCGTCGGCTCGTGGGCGGCAAAGGTGGTGATGTTCACCCACGCGCCCTTGCCCTGCTGCAGCATCAGCGGCGTGACCAGCCGCGCCATGCGCACCACGCTCAGCAGCATCAGGTCGTGGCCCTGCAGCCAGTCCGCGTCGCTAATCTCCAGCAGCTCGCCCTTGGGCGGGTGGCCGGTGTGGGTGACCACGGCATCGATGCGGCCATAGCTGTCCACCGCCAGCTGCACCAGCGCCGCCAGGTCGTCCGGCTCGGTCACCGAGCCGCTGATACCGACCGCACCCAGCTCTGCGGCCAACCTTTCGGCACTGCCGGACGGCGACATCAACACCAGCCGGTAGCCGCGAGCGTGCAGCTCGCGGGCAATCGCCTCGCCCATGCCGCGACCGCCGGCGGTGATTACTGCCACCGGCGCCTGTGTGGTTTCAATAGCCATCTTGCGTTCCTCCAGCGTTAAAAGCGGTCGACGCGATACGGCGTCATGTCGATCGGCGGCGTCTGCCCGGTAAGCAGGTCGGCCAGCAGCCGCGCGGTGGTAGCCGCATAGGTCAGCCCCAGGTGGCCGTGGCCGGTGGCGTAGTACACGCCGCCCACCCGGGCGGACGGGCCGATGATGGGGATGGTGTCCGGCAGCGCCGGGCGGTGCCCCATCCACTCGCTGGCGCCTTCGGCCTGCAGTTGCGGCAACGCGATCTGCGCCCGCTGCACCAGCACCTTCGCGCGGCGGTAGTCCGGCGCCGCATCCAGCCCGGCCAGCTCCACCGTGCCGCCGACGCGGATGCCGCCGGCGGTGGGCGTCACCATGAAGGCCTTGGCTTGCCAGATCAGCGAGTGCTTGAGCGCGATGCCCGGCACCATGATCTGGGTGTGATAGCCGCGCTCGGTTTCCAGCGGAATCGGCTCGCCGAGCAGCGCAGACAACCGCCCGGTGTAGGCGCCAGCGGCCAATACCAGCTCGCTGCATTCGATGCGCTGGCCGTTGTCCAGCACCACCGCCTGCACCTGGCCATTGCCACTGTCGATGCCACTGACTGCGCCCTGCATCACCACCCCGCCCTGCTGCTGGAACTTGTCCACCAGCGCCAGTACCAGCTGGTACGGGTCGCGGATGAATTTATTGGTGGGGAACAGCACCGCCTTGCTGATCACCGGTGCGATGGCCGGCTCCAGTTCGCGCAGTTCTTCGCGGCCAACCTCGCGGGTGTGGAAACCGAAGCGGTTCGACAGCTCGATGTGCTCGAGGTCCGCCGCATATTCGGCCTCGTTGGCATACAGGCTCAGGCAGCCGTTTTCACTCAGCGCATCCGCCATGCCCAGCGCCTGCAGCATCGGCAGCAGGTCGTCGTAGACGCGGCGGCACAGCACGGCGCCGGCCTGCTCCAGCTCGGCCACCCGCGACGGACGGCCGGCGGCGAGAAAACGCAGCATCCACGGCAGCAGCCTGGGTGCGTAGCCGGGGCGCAGGCGAATCGGCCCTTCCGGGTCGGTCAGCCAGCCCGGGATCTTGGCCCAGGTACTGGGCCGCGAAATGGGCGGAAACTCGGTTACTGCAATGCTGGCCATATTGCCGAACGAGGCGCCACGGCCGGGCGTGTCCCGGTCCACCAGCACCACCTGCTTGCCGCGGCGCTGCAATTCGAATGCAATGGCCGCCCCAACAATGCCGGCCCCCACAACCACCGTACGACTCATGATGAATACCCTTCCACTGTGCTGGCGCCAGCGCTTCAGTCAATCAGGAAGCCGTCGGCATACGGCTCGTCGCGGTCCACAAACAGGGTGTTGAGCCCGGTGACATAGGCCTGCCCTTCCACGCTGGGGCGCACGCCCGACAGCGGGCCAACCTGCACCTCCTGCTCAATGCGGCCGATGAAGCGGCCGCCGGTCAGGCTTTGATGCACGAACTGGCCGCCTTTCTGCAGCAGGCCCTTGCTGGCCCGCTGCGCCACCCGCGCCGAGGTACCGGTGCCGCACGGCGAGCGATCCACCAGGTGGTCGCCGGCGATCACCACGATGCGGTTGTTGTAGTCGCCCGTTTCATCCGGCCCGCTCCACAGGCAATGCTTGAGGCCCTTGATCGAGGCGATTTCCGGGTGCTGCACCTCCACCGCCGCGTTTACCGCCTGCTGCACCGCGCGGCCGTAGCTCAGCAGCTCGGCAATGGAGAAATCGCTGATGTCGCGGAAGTTCTGCTGCTGCTCGACGATGGCGTAGAAGTTGCCGCCGTAGGCCACATCCACCGTCAGCGCGCCCAGGCCGGCAATGTCGATCTCCACGCCCTGGTACAGCAGGAAGGACGGCACATTGGTGAAGCGCACCGACTTGACCTTGTTGCCCACCAGCTCGTAACGGGCCTCCACCAGCCCGGCCGGGGTTTCCACCCGCACCACGCCCGGCGTCTTCGGATGCACCAGGCCGTGCTCGATGGCAAAGGTCACCGAGCCGATGGTGGCGTGGCCGCACATGGGCAGCGAGGCCGAGGTTTCGATGAAGATCAGCCCCATGTCGAAATCGGGCGACGACGGCGGGTACAACAGGGTGCCGGACATGAAGGCATGCCCGCGCGGTTCCATGGTGAGCGCGGTGCGGATCCAGTCGAAATGCTGGATGAAATACTCGCGACGCTCGGCCTGGTTAGTACCCTGCAGGTAGGGAGCGCCACCCACCACCATCCTTACCGGCATGCCTGCCGTATGTCCGTCGATACAGAAAAAAGTGTGTCGCGCCATGACCCATTACCCATTAAAAGATGGGCGACCATCACGGCCGCCCAACAGCTTGATTACTCGGAGAGCGCGGCGAATGCCTGCTTCAGATCGTCTTTTTCCGCCGCCGACAGCGGCAGCAGCGGACGGCGGGTTTCGCCCACCGGGAAGCCCACCAGTTCGCAGCCGTATTTCACTTTCTGCACGAACTTGCCGGACTCCAGGCTGGCCATCACCGGGAACATCTTGCGCATTTCTTCCTGCGCGCCCAGCAGGTCGCCGGCGTTGAACTTGTTATAGAAGCTCACTACCGGGTCGATCATGAAGTTGGCCGGGCCGCAGATCCAGCTGGTGGCGCCCCACATGAAGAAGTCCAGCGCCTGGTCGTCGCTGCCGCAGGACAGCTGGTATTTGTCGCCATAACGCTTATTGATTTCGATGGCGCGCAGCAGGTTGCCGCTGCTTTCCTTGATGGCGATTACCCGCGGGTTGTCGGCAAAGGCATCCATGGTTTCGAAACCGACTTCCACGCCCACGCGCGGCGGGTAGTTGTACAGCACCAGTTCCACGTCCACCGCGTCCAACACCGCGTTGTAGTGGGCGATCAGCTCTTCCTGGGTCGGCAGCGCGTAGTAGGGAGGCGCCAGCAATACCGCGTCATAGCCCATTTTCTTGGCGGTTTCGGTATTGGCGATTACGTCGCGGGTGGAGCCGGAGTTGGTGCCGGCAATCAGCAGCGCGCGATCGCCTACCACCTCCTTGACACAACGCAGCACGTCGGCGCGCTCGGCGGCGGTCATGGCGTAATATTCGCCGGTAGAGCCCAGCGGCACGAAACCGTGCACACCGCGCGCCAGCTGGTACTCGACCAGTTTCTCCAGCGTTTTGAAATCAATATCACCATTTGCGTCAAACGGTGTAACCAGTGCCGGAATAATACCTTTCAGTTCCATCGACCATAACTCCTGTAATTAACACAACCACCTGCCCTGTTTTATTCAGGGCTCTTGAAAACCTGTCAGATTGCCAGCTTGGCCAGCATCTTGCGTTCCACCACCGTTACCGCACGGGTAAGCGGGAAAGCCACCACGAAATAAATCAGCGCCACCATGCTTAATACTTCAACCGGCTTGGCAATATTGCTGGAGATGTTTTGCCCGACAAACATCAGGTCGGCCATGCCCACCGCCGAAACCAGTGCGCTTTCCTTGAACAGGCTGACAAAATTGGAAAGCAGGGTCGGGATGGCCCGTAAAATCGCCTGCGGCAGAATCACGTACAACACTTGCGCCATTCGCGATAAGCCCAGAGCAATACAGGCGTCGATTTCTTCCTTGCGGATGGATTTAAGCGAAGCGCGGAATGTCTCGCTGGTAATGGCTCCGGTGTATAGCGTCAGCGAAACGGTGGCCGCGACAAAGTTCGAAATATCCGTGCCGAGGGCAATCGGCAGGCAGAAGAAAAACCAGAACAATTGAATCAGCACCGGCGTGCCGCGGAAAAACTCCACATACAGCGTGCTCAGCCAGCGCAGCGCCCTGATCTGGGATACCCGGGCCAGGCTCACCGCGAAGCCGAGCACACTGCCGGCCAGCGCACACAGCATGGTCAGTTTCAGGGTCAGGCCCAGCCCCTGTACCAGCGCCTGCCAATAACCCAGCACGATCGCAAAGTCGTAGCTCATGTTTACGCTCCTTTAGCGGCTGGCCATTTCCCGGCGCCGCTCAATGGCTTGCACCAGCTGGGCGATCGGGAAAGAAATGGCGAAGTAGATAATGGCAATGACGGTGAAGGTTTCGATCGGGCGATAAGTCGTGGTCGCCAGCGCCTTGCCCTGGTACATCAGGTCCTGGATCGCCACGATGGCCACCAGCGCCGTCTGCTGGAAGATGCCGATACCGTTGGTGATCAATACCGGCACCGAGGCGCGCACCGCGTGCGGCAAGACGATGTACAGCACGCGCTGCAGCGGGCTTAAGCCCAGCGCGATACCGGCGTCGTGCTGCTCCCTCGGCACCGACTGGATCGCGGCGCGGTAGGCCTCGGCATTGAATGCCGTCAGGTTCAGCCCCAGCGCCAGCACGCCCATGGTCAGCGAGTCCAGGTAGACATCGAACAGAATCGGCACGCAGTAAAAGAACCACACGATCTGGATGATGGCCGGCGTGCAGCGGAAGAACTCCACGAACAGCATGGCCGGCGTGCGCACCAGCTTCAGCTTGCTCATTACCAGCAGCGCCACGATGAAACCCAGCGTCACGCCGATAAGGTTGGCCGCAATGGTCAGCTCGACGGTTACCTTCAAACCCTGCAGCAACTCGTCGTAGCCCTGGGACAGCCCGGAAAAATCAAAACTGTAAGACATTTGATTCACCTATCGCGGCTAGATATGGAAAACCCGGTTCAGGAATTCCTGTGTTCTTTCATGCTTGGGCGCATTGAATATCTCATCGGGAGTTCCTTCCTCCACCACCACGCCGCCGGCACAGAAAACCACTCTGGATGCAATATTTTTGGCAAACCACATATCGTGGGTAACGATCATCATCGGCATGCCCTGCTCGGCAAGCTGCAGAATCACCTGCTCGACTTCTGCCACCAGTTCCGGATCCAGTGCCGATGTCACCTCATCGAACAGCATCAGTTTCGGGTCCAGCATCAAGGCGCGGGCAATGGCAACGCGCTGTTTCTGGCCACCGGACAGCTGATTGGGATAAGCATTGGCTTTTGCCCCCAGCCCGAAACGGCTCAGCAAGGCCATGCCGCGTTCTTCGGCGGAAGACTTGCTTTCGCCACGTACTTTTCTTGGCGCCAGCGTCAGGTTCTGCAGAATGGTCAAATGCGGAAACAGCGTATAATGCTGGAACACCATGCCGATTTGCTGGCGAACATCCAGATTGATCGCGGTTTTGCCTTTGCTTTCATCGGCGCGGATATAGCTCTGACCGGCGAAATTGACCGAGCCGCTATTTACTTCTTCCAGGCCCATCATTACCCGCAGCAGCGTGCTTTTACCGCCGCCGCTCGGCCCGATTACCACCAGGCGCTCACCGGCGGCCATATCGAGATTCAAGCCTTTCAGTACCTGTACGGTGGGGCTGTAACTCTTGTGCAGGTTATTGATACGAACCAGTGGCTGATTGCCGGCGCCGGGAGCCACGGGTTTTTGCTGGCTGCCGACAGTGGCAACATCCTGCTGTGCGGTTTTATTGCTCATGATCTTGTTCATAGTTATTGCAACCTCTTTACTACGAAGGTGTCGGGTAAATGCTGCGCACAGCAGCATTTACCCTCCTGCTTTACTTGCTGGAGGCAAGCGTCTCTTGCACTGCCTTCTTGATCAGAGCGTTTACGGCACCGGAGGCCACTTTTTTCTTCAGGTAGCCATCCAGAATGGCGATGTCGTCCGGGCTGGTATTCTTGCGAATACCAAAAGCTACTTCCTGCTTGGCCAGTGCCGGGTTGGGCACGAAAGTCTTGGCCCAGTCGGCGTGCGACTCGGAGAAGATCCAGTTGGTATCGGAGGCGTCGGCGATGAAGTCCGCACGACGGGAGGTCACGGCCAGGCGGGTTTCATCGATACCCGGCAGACGCATGATCTGCGCTTGCTTGAGCACGGCAGAAACAGCCTTGTCCTGCGAGGTGCCGGACATTACCGCCACCACGGCACCCGGCTTGTCGATATCGGCCAGCGAAACCAGCTTCTTGCCGACCTTGGCGTTGGTCTTGTTGTAGACGAAGGACACTTCGTAGTTGGAGGCGGCGGTGGAGAAGCTGATGGCTTTCGCGCGCTCCGGGGTGTTGTTCAGGGCGATGGACAGGTCCCACTTGTTCGCCTGCAGGCCGGCAACGATGTTGTCCCAGGTGGTATCGACGAACTGGACTTTTACCTTCAGCACGTTCTGGCCGAAGTCACGGCACAAGTCGGCAAAGAAGCCACTGTAGTTGCCGCTCATCGGGTCACGGATCACGTACGGCGGCGCCACCGCAGCACCACAACGCAACACCCCCGCCTTCTTCACATTGGTCCACAGCGGCTCGACATCATCCGCCTTTGCAACACCCGGAATGGCAAGCGCCAGGATCGAGGCAGCCACGGCCACGGCCGGGATGCGCTTGAGGAATTTGCGTGCAACTACTTGATACATAGTGCTTCTCCTTACTTCGTTTTGTAGATATGCGCCGAGAACGCTTCTGGGGTGTACCACCAGTTCTTGCCTGCTTTTCTTGTCGACAACGTGACGACAATCGTTTTTTACATCACGGCATTTGCAGTGTCAAACACAAAAATACACAGTGTCGACAAATGTGTGGTTTTGGTACTATAGCTAGAGAGACCAGCGGCACGACGCCGTTTGTGACAGGCTTGAGGGCCTGACCGAGGAGATCAAGATGGAAGCAGATACCAAGCGCACGAAGGGTTCCAGCTCTAGGAACGTGTACGACACCCTGCGCACCGAGATACTGGAATTGAAGCTGTACCCGGGGCAGTTGCTCGATGAAACCACGCTGGCAGACCGCTTCGAGCTGTCGCGCTCACCGGTGCGTGAAGCGTTGATCCGCCTGGCGTCCGACGGTCTGGTGGTCACGCTGCCGAACCGCAGCACCATCGTGGCGCCACTGGAAATTTCCGCCTTCCCCAAGTACGTGGAAGCGCTGAGCATTGCGCAGCGGATATGCACCCGGCTGGCGGCGGAGCTGCGCAGCGAGCAGGATCTGCTCACCATCGCCCGCAAGCAGAAAGAATTTGAAGCCGCGGTGCAGTCCGGCGACCACCTGGCGATGTCGGAAAGCAACAAGAACTTCCACCTGGCCATTGCCGAAGCCGGGCGCAACCCCTACCTCACCGCGTTCTACGAGCGGCTGCTGGATGAAGGCCGCCGCATGCTGCACCTGCATTTCGAATACCTGGAGCGCACCAACGACGGCTATCTGCTCACCGACGAGCATTCGCAGCTGCTGGAGGCGATCCGCACGCAGGATGTGGAACTTGCCGACCGGCTGGCCATGGATCACACCCGCCAGTTCCGTGACAACTTCCTGCACTTCATGAAAGAGAACTACGCCAGCGACATGAATCTGGCGCTAGACATGCTGAGCGATATTGCCCTCAGCTGACCAGCCCGCCCCATCGCGACATGAACACACATACTTTCTGGCAGACGGCGCGGGCCGGGATGGCGGAGTACACGCCAACCGCCATCGGGCTGTTTCCATGGGCGGCAGCCACCGGCATGGCCATGCACGGCGCCGGATTGACGGTTACCGAGTCGATGGGCATGAGCCTCATCGTCTTTGGCGGCACGGCGCAGCTGGGTACTTTGCCGCTGGTGACCAGCGGCGCGTCGTACTGGCTGATCGTCTGCACCGCCCTCATTCTCAATATGCGGTTTTTTATCTATAGCGCGGCACTGGCGCCAGCCTTTGCCGCGGCAAGGAAAAAAACCCGCCTGCTGGCGGGCTATCTGATGAGCGACGGGGTGATGGCCACCTTTTCTGCCCGGCTGCTGGCAGAACGCGATCAGGACAAAAGGCTGGGCATGTATATGGGCCCGTCATTGCTGAACTGGCTGTGCTGGCAGCTGTTCACCCTGGTCGGCATCCTTGCCGGCACCCTGCTGCCGGCCCATTGGCCTATCGGCTTTCTGGCCACCATTTCCCTGCTGATGCTGGCCACCCCGATGATCAGCAATCTACCGATGGCCGCAGCGGCAACAGCCACCGCCGTGGTGCTGATCCTGCTGCACAGCCTGCCATTCCGCCTCGGCTTTCTGCTGGCAATTCTGGCCGGCATGCTGACTGGCTATCTGATAGAACACACCGTCCGGAAAGACACACATGCTGCCTGATACTGTCGCGCTCTGGCTCGCCTTCATCCTGGTCGGCCTTGCCACCACGCTACCGCGCAGCAGCTTCCTGCTGGCACCGAAAAAGTACCAGCCGTCGCAGCATTTTTATGCCGCACTGAAGTACGCCCCCATTGCCGCCCTGACCGCCATCATCGTCCCCGACGTGCTGGCCATCGACCAGAGTGCGCCCTTGCTTGGCCCCAAGACCGTTGCCGCCGTCGGCACCGTCCTGACCATCCTGCTCACCCGCAATCCCTGGCTGCCATTTGTGACCGGCACCGCCAGCTTGCTGCTACTGCATGCGCTGAGATAAGTGCTGCCAAGGCAAGCCAGATGCGGCCAGCAGCAGACTCGAATGAAAAAAACCGGGGCAAAGCCCCGGTTTTTTCTGCCGCCGCCCCACGCTCGGCAGGTCGGCACGCCGTGACCGCCAACATGCTTGCGGCCAACCTTGCAACTGCACGTCAGTCGCGGAAGTTGTTGAACTGCAGCGGGAAGCCGCCTTCCATGTCAGACACAATTTCCTTGCGCAGCAACGCGATCACTTCCTGCAGGTTGTCACGCTTGGCGCCGGTAACACGCACCGCCTCGCCCTGAATCGCAGCCTGCACCTTGATCTTGGCATCCTTGATCATCTTGACGATTTTCTTCGCCAGATCACCTTCCAGACCCTCTTTCACGGTAACGGTCTTCTTGACCTTGTTGCCGCTCACCTTCTCCAGCTTGCCGTAGTCCATGCAGCGCACGTCGATGCCGCGCTTGGCCAGCTTGCTCACCAGGATGTCATTCACCTGGTCGAGCTGGAATTCACTGTCGGCAAACAGGGTCAGTGTCTTGTCGCCGGTTTCGATGCGGGCATCGGAGCCCTTGAAATCGTAGCGGTTGGTCACTTCCTTGTTGGACTGGTCGATGGCATTGCGCAACTCAACCTTGTCGATCTCGGACACGATGTCAAACGACGGCATGTAAAGCTTCCTTTCCCTGGCAGCCGGCAGGCTGCCTGACAGCGTGGTGGCGACCCTTACGGGATCAGGAATTCCACCAGAATGTTCTTGAACACGAATCCGCCCACCCCCAGGCCCAGCACCAGGAACAGCACGAACATGCCGAACTTGCCGGCCTGCGACTTCTTGCCCAGGTCCCAGACGATGAAACCCATGAAAATGATCAGGCCGGTCAGCAGGATGCCCATCGACCAGTTGGTAAATTGCTCTTCACTCATGACAGCAGCTCAGCAGGGTTGCGGTTGACCGGCAATTATACGGCGCGCAAACAAAAACCGCACCCCGAGGGGTGCGGTCTGGCTTGACGCAAGACAGCTTACTTGTTCAGGCGGCCGGCAATGCGCATGCGCAGTGCGTTCAGCTTGATGAAACCGCCGGCGTCGGCCTGGTTGTAAGCGCCGCCGTCGTCGTCGAAGGTGGCGATGTTCATGTCGAACAGCGAGTTGGTCTTGGAGTCGCGGCTCACCACGATTACATTGCCCTTGTACAGCTTCAGGCGTACCCAGCCGTTGACGGTCTGCTGGGTGTAGTCGATCAGGGTCTGCAGCGCCTTGCGCTCCGGCGCCCACCAGTAGCCGTTGTAGATCAGGCTGGCGTAGCGGGCCATCAGGTCGTCCTTCAGGTGCGCCACTTCGCGGTCCAGAGTGATGGATTCGATCGCGCGGTGTGCCTTCAGGATGATGGTGCCGCCCGGGGTTTCGTAGCAGCCGCGGGACTTCATGCCCACGTAGCGGTTTTCCACCAGGTCCAGACGACCGATGCCGTGCTTGCCGCCCAGTTCGTTCAGCTTGGCCAGCACTTCATGCGCTTTCAGGCGCACGCCGTTCAGCGCCACGATGTCGCCGTTCTCGAACTCGACATCCAGGTATTCCGCCGCATCCGGTGCCGCTTCCGGCGACACGCTCCAGCGCCACATGGCTTCCTCGGCCTCGGCGGACGGGTTTTCCAGGTGACGGCCTTCGTAGGAGATGTGCAGCAGGTTGGCGTCCATCGAGTACGGTGCGCCGCCGCCCTTGTGCTTGGCTTCTACTGGGATGCCATGCTTTTCGGCATAGGCCAGCAGTTTTTCACGCGACAGCAGATCCCATTCGCGCCACGGGGCGATCACTTTCACGTCCGGCTTCAGGCCGTAGTAGCCCAGCTCGAAACGCACCTGGTCGTTACCCTTGCCGGTGGCACCATGGGAAACGGCGTCGGCATTGGTCAGGTTGGCGATCTCGATCTGGCGCTTGGCGATCAGCGGGCGGGCGATGGAGGTACCCAGCAGGTACTCGCCTTCGTACACGGTGTTGGCGCGGAACATCGGGAACACGAAGTCGCGCACGAATTCTTCGCGCAGGTCGTCGATGAAGATGTTTTCCGGCTTGATGCCGAACTTCAGCGCCTTCTGGCGTGCCGGCTCCAGCTCTTCGCCTTGACCCAGATCGGCGGTGAAGGTCACCACTTCACACTGATAGGTGTCTTGCAGCCACTTCAGGATCACCGAAGTATCCAGGCCACCGGAATAGGCCAGTACCACTTTATTGATGTCAGCCATCGTTTTCTCTTTCCACAGGTGTGAGTTTGTGCCGGCTCAGTCGTTGAGCTGACCCAGCAACAGGTATTCGATCAGGGCCTTCTGGCCATGCATGCGGTTTTCCGCCTCGTCCCAGACCACGCTTTGCGGGCCGTCGATGACATCGGCGGCCACTTCCTCGCCGCGATGCGCCGGCAGGCAGTGCATGAACAGCGCGTCCGGGTTGGCCGCACGCATCAGCTCGGCGGTCACCATATAGCCATCGAAAGCCTGGCGACGGGCCTCTGCCTCGGCCTCGTAGCCCATGCTGGTGAACACGTCGGTGGTCACCAGATCGGCCCCTTCCACTGCCGACAGCGGGTTGTGGAACGCTTCGAAGCAGTCGCTGCCGTAGTGTTCGCCGTCCAGCGTGGCCAGCTCGTAGCCGACCGGGGTGGCCACCTTGAGCTTGAAGCCCAGCAGCTTGGCGGCCTGCAGCCAAGTGCGCGCCATATTGTTGCCATCGCCGATCCAGGCCACGGTCTTGCCGCGGATATCGCCGCGATGCTCAATATAGGTCAGGATGTCGGCCAGGATCTGGCAGGGATGATATTCGTTGGTCAGGCCGTTGATCACCGGCACGCGCGAGTTGGCCGCCAGGCGCTCTACCAGGCTCTGCTCGAAGGTGCGGATCATGATCACGTCGCTCATGCGCGACAGCACGCGGGCGGTGTCTTCCACCGGTTCGCCGCGCCCGATCTGCGAGCTCTTGCCGTCCAGGAACATGGCATGGCCGCCCAGTTGCGCCATGCCGGCCTCGAACGACACGCGGGTGCGCGTGGAGTTCTTCTCGAAAATCATCGACATCACCTTGCCCACCAGCGGCTGGTACAGCTGCCCGGACAGCTGTCGTCGCTTCAGAACCTGGGCACGCTGAAACAGGTATTGATATTCTGCCGCGGTAAGGTCGCTGAACTGGAGATAGTGTCTGGGTTGGCTCATGATGAATTCCGAAAAAATTAATGCCACCGCAGCGTGAAAACTTGGCGTTTTCATGCGCAGTGGCACATTACTACACGCAAACCATCCGTCATTGAATGAAGGAGCGCAATTGTCGAGGCCCGTCGGGCCATGATTTACAAAATTGCGACATGGTTATATGTATCCGAAATCCAGTGCGCTGACAACCCCGCCACGCCCGCCACGCCGGGCCCGGCCGCCATTTTCAGACCGGCATGGCTGACAAAACAATGGCTTAGCGCGGCAGCGGGTGTTTAGGATTATTAACGTCCGCACCCCAGGTTGGCCGCATGCCCATGGCAACCGTCCCAAAGATCAGTTGAACCAGCCGGCGCTGGGCAAGCCCGCCAACTCCTCCGCGCGCAGCACCCGCACGCAATACTCGCCATCCTCGGCCAGCCCGTGCATCTCGATCGACTTCTGCGTCTTCAGCAAGCGCGCCAGGTAGGCGACGATAGGCGCCGCGATCACCTGCCCCGGCACCAGCACCGGAATACCCGGCGGATACGGCACGATCTGGTCGCAGCACACCCGCCCGTACAGCGCGGCGTTGGGCAGGCCGTCGTCGTCCAGCAGCGGCAGCCGTTCGCCGGCCTCGTAGAACGCATCGCGCGGCAGGCAGGCCAGCCGCGAGAACGCGGGCAGCTCCGGCAAGCGGTGGTACTGCCGCGGCGGGCGCTGCTCCTTGGCCAGCCGCAGCAGCGCATCGAACAGCCGCGACACCTTGCTGCGCGTGGTGCCCAGCGTCAGCAGCAGGGTAAC
This sequence comes from Vogesella facilis, assembly GCF_042648525.1. NCBI lineage: Bacteria > Pseudomonadati > Pseudomonadota > Betaproteobacteria > Neisseriales > Chromobacteriaceae > Vogesella > Vogesella facilis. Next base: position 497,323 of record NZ_JBHRXN010000031.1, on the reverse strand, counting down.
GGTGTTGAAGGTGGATTTTTCGAGCTGGATATTGAAACGCTCGAACAGCACGTGGCGCAGCTCGTCGCTGGAGTAACCGGACTGCGCGATGTCCACGGTGATCTTGGTCGGGTCCAGCTGCACCCCCTCGCCGCGCATGCCGTCCGGCAGCAGATCCTCCAGCTCCAGCACGCGGAAGGCGCCGGTGGAGTTGATCTTGCCGCGCAGCTCCTGCGCCAGCCGCAGCGCGCGGTCCAGCAGCCGGTAGCCCTCGGTCACCGCCTGCTTGCGCGCCACGTCCAGCGAGGCGATCAGGTTGTACTGCGGGCTGGTGGAGGTGTGCATATTGAAGTTTTCGCGGAACAGGTGCTCGTCGAAGGCCGGGTCGTTGACGTGGATCATGCTGGCCTGCGAGAACGCCGACAGCACCTTGTGCGTGCTCTGCGTCACATAGTCCGCCCCGGCCTCCAGCGCCGTGGGGCGGAACGCCGGGTGGAAGCGCGCGTGCGCATACCAGGCCTCGTCGACGATCACCTTGATGCCGGCGGCGTGAGCGGCGGCAACGATGGGCGCCAGATCGTAGCGCAGCCCGTCGTAAGTGCAGGAGGTCAGGATCAGCACCCGCGCGTCCGGGTTGGCCGCAATGGCGTCGTAGATCACCTGCTTGGCCACTGGGCCGAAGATGCCGTAATGGCGGTTGAGCGCGGAATCCAGGTACACCGGCCGCGCGCCGGACAGGATCACGCCGTGGTGCACCGACTTGTGACAGTTGCGGTCCAGCAGCAGCTTGTCACCCGGCGCCAGCAGGGTCTGGAAGATCACCTTGTTGGAAGTGGATGTGCCGTTGGTGGCGAAATAGGTGTTGCGGGCGCCAAAGGCCTTTGCGGCCAACCTTTGCGCCTCGGCGATCACCCCGGTGGGGTGCAGCAGCGAATCCAGCATCGGCACCGACACCGACAGGTCGGCGCGCAACATCTGCTCGCCGACGAAATCGTAGAAATCGCCCACCCACGGGCTGCCCTTCAGCGAATCGCCGCCGGAATGCCCCGGCGTGTGCCAGGAATCCTTGGCCATCGCCACGTACTGCTTGAGCCGGTCGTAGAACGGCGTGGCCGCCTTCTCGCCCATTTCTGCCGACAGGATGCGGCACCAGCCGCTGACATCCTGCTCGTCGCGATAGAAATAGCCGTCGATGGCATGGCTGGCCAGCTCCTCCATCAGCAGCTTCTCGTCGTCGTCCTGCAGCAGGATGTATAGCGACAGCTCCGGCCGCAGCTGGTTGATGTGATTGGCCAGCGCCACCGCCGGCTGCGACTCGCCGTTCTCGCGCAAGCCCTTGTCGATCAGCACGATCTGCAGCTCACCATCGGCCAGCACCCGCTGTGCCGCCTCGGCACTGCCGGCCACGCCGGCCACGCACAGGCCGAACGGGTTGTCGAGGTTGGCCGCGGCCTGCTGCAGCCCCGCCACCACCTCCGCCAGCCACGGCGCATCGCTGCTGACCACCAGCACCCTGCTTACCGGATCCATGCCGTCTCCTTGCGCCATGACGTGTCGCTGACTTCATCCTATGCCGCGCCTGCGCGTCATGCCACGTTGGCCGCAGGCGGCGCGCCGGGGGCGAATCCGTTACAATGCGCGCCATGCTGACCGACGCCGAAAAAGACCTGCTGCGCGACCATTACCGCGCCATCGCCGACAACCTGCCGGGCTTCCGCCCGCGTGCCGCCCAGCGCCGCATGCTGGCGGAGATCGCCAATGCCTTTGGCCGCGCGCTGCCGGTGAACGCAGAAGGCGAGGCGGTGGCGCGCAACGGCGAGAGCATCGCCGTGGTGGAAGGCCCCACCGGCGTCGGCAAGAGCCTGGCCTACCTGCTGGCCGGCGGCGTGATGGCCAAGTGCCGCGCCAAGAAGCTGGTGGTCACCAGCGCCACCATCGCGCTGCAGGAGCAGCTGGTCAATCGTGACCTGCCGTTCCTGATCGAGAAAAGCGGCCTGGCGCTGACCTTCGCGCTGGCCAAGGGCCGTGGCCGCTACCTGTGCCCGTACCGCCTGTACCAGCTCACCTCCGACCACGCCCAGGGCGAGCTGCTGGCGCCGGACCCGACCGTGGCGCTGTGGGAGCGCAAGCCGGAGCAGGCGGAGATCGACGCCCTGCGCCAGCTGTCCGACGCCTTCTACTACCGCCGCTGGAACGGCGACCGCGACACCTGGGCCGAGAACATCGAAGACGACTTGTGGCGCCGCGTCACCAACGACCGCCACGGCTGCCTGAAAGCCGGCTGCCCCAACCGCGCCGAATGCCCGTTCTACCTGGCGCGCGAAACGCTGGAAACCGTAGACGTGGTGGTGGCCAACCACGACCTGCTGCTGGCCGACATCACCATGGGCGGCGGCGTGATCCTGCCGGCGCCGGAACACAGCTTCTACTGCATCGACGAGGCGCACCACCTGGCCAAGAAGGCGGTGAACCAGTTCGCCGCCGAACACAGCGTGGCACAGGCCATGGGCTGGCTGGACAAGGTGGCGGCGCTGGCCACCCGCGTCGACGCGCTGATCGACAAGCCGGAGCTGTCGGTCAACGCCATCGACGCCGCCGGCGCCTGCCTGGAAAGCCTCACCGAATGGCTGTGGCTGCTGCAGGGCGAGCCGTCGCTGGAAGCCGCCAGCGACAATATGGAACCGTCCTGGCTGGTGGAAGACGGCATGCTGCCGGAACACATGAAGATTCCTGCGGCCAACATGGCGCTGTCGGCGCGCAGCCTGTACAAGAACCTGTCCGGCATGGCCGATGCACTGGGCGCGCTGCGCAAGGACAAACAGCAGGACGCGCTGCTGCTGGACAAGACCAGCGCCGACGCCGGCTTCTTCGTCGGCAAGTGCGAACAGCTGACCGCGCTGTGGGATCTGTTCGAGAAAGAGCCGGACGAAGCGGCACCGCCGATCGCCAAGTGGGTAACGCGCCGGCTGGACGGCAAGGGCGACTACGTGTTCTCCGCCTCGCCGGTCAGCGCCGCCGCCAGCCTGGCCGCCACGCTGTGGCGCCGCGCCGCCGGCGCCCTGCTCACCTCCGCCACGCTGCGCTCGCTGGGCAATTTCGACCTGCTGCTGTCGCAAACCGGCTTGAAATGGCTGCCGGATGTCACCTGCACCGCGCTGGATTCGCCGTTCAACTTCGGCGAGCAGGGCGAGCTGTACCTGCCGCCGCTGGCCGCCACCCCCAAAGACCCGTCCGCCCACACCCAGGAAATCATCAACTGGCTGCCGCGGCTGATCGACTGCAGCGAAGCGGTGGGCACCCTGGTGCTATTCACTTCGCGCAAGCAGATGAACGAGGTGGCCGACGGGCTGGATGCCGCGCTGCGCGAGCGGGTGCTGCTGCAGGGCGAGCTGCCCAAGGCGGTGATCCTGGAGCGCCACTACACGGCACTGCAGGAAGGCCGCGCCAGCGTACTGTTCGGGCTGGATTCCTTCTCCGAGGGGCTGGACTTGCCGGGCGAAGCCTGCGTGCACGTGATCATCGCCAAGCTGCCGTTCGCCATGCCGGACGACCCGGTTGGCCGCACGCTGGCGCGCTGGATCGAAAAACGCGGCGGCAATCCCTTCGTGGAACTGACGGTGCCGGAAGCCTCGATCAAGCTGGTGCAGGCGGTAGGCCGCCTGATCCGCACCGAGAGCGACTACGGCCGCGTCACCATCCTCGACAACCGCATCGTGCGGCAGAGCTACGGCAAGAAGCTGCTGGCTTCGCTGCCGGCTTTCAAGCGTATCTGAGCGCCTGCCATTAGGGAAATCCGCCTTTTTTGCAGGTGTCCCGCTAGCCGTTTTCGGTTAAAATCGAGGGATAACCCGCAAACCTGTCGGCCTACAATTACAAAACAGCGCCCCGCATAATAAACAGACAGGACACGGACAGAGACCACACCCCACAAGAACAAGCGCCCGGTTACGTCATGATCTGCAACCCCTACGAAATTGTTATCCAAGGTGTCACCTCCGAAGGTCGTACCTTCCGTCCCAGCGACTGGGCCGAGCGTCTCGCCGGCATCCTGTCCTCGTTCGGCGACGACCAGAAACTGGCCTACCACCAGTTCGTGCGCCCGATGCTGCTGGACGGCATCCGCTGCGTTGCCGTCGACAAGAAAATGGAAAAACTGCACCCGCCGGTATTCCGTTTCCTGATGGACTTCGCCAAGGACAACGACCTGCGCATCGTCGACTGCCGCACCCTGATCGACGAGGTCTACCCCAACCAGTTCCTGGCCTGAGCAGCTGGCCGGCAAGCAGAAACGGGCGCCGCGTGCGCCCGTAACTACTTGATATTTGCTACCATTACACGTTCACCCATCAAGCGATTACAGCATGGCCATCGTCATCAAGACTCAGGAAGACATCGAGAAAATGCGCATCGCCGGCCGCCTGGCCGCCGAAGTGCTGGATTACATCACCCCGTTCGTGAAGCCGGGCGTGACCACCGAAGAACTGGACAAGCTCTGCCACGACTACATGGTGAATGTGCAGGGCACCATCCCGGCGCCGCTGAACTACGCGCCGGACGGCACCAACCCGTACCCGAAATCGATCTGCACCTCGATCAACTACGTGATCTGCCACGGCATTCCCGACAACAAGCCGCTGAAGAAGGGTGACATCGTCAACCTGGACATCACCGTGATCAAGGACGGCTACCACGGCGACAACAGCCGCATGTACTACGTGGGCGAGGTCAGCGACTTTGCCCGCCGCCTGTGCAAGGTGACCTACGAGTGCATGTGGAAGGGTATCGAGAAAGTGAAACCGGGCGCGCGCCTGGGTGACATCGGCTACGCCATCCAGCGTCATGCCGAGGCCGCCGGCTACAGCGTGGTGCAGGAATTCTGCGGCCACGGCATCGGCACCAAGTTCCACGAAGAACCGCAGGTACTGCACTACGGCCAGCCGGGCACCGGCCTGGAGCTGAAGGTCGGCATGATCTTCACCATCGAGCCGATGATCAACCAGGGCAAGCGCCACCTGCGCATCCTGGCCGATGGCTGGACGGTGGTAACCAAGGACCGCGGCCTGTCCGCGCAATGGGAACACACCATCCTGGTGACCGAGAGCGGCTACGAAATCCTCACCACCTCGGATGGCACCCCGCCGAAACCGGTGTTCAAACACTAAGGCGACCGAACCATCCGCCAGTGCGGATGTCATTCATAGAAGGCGTGGCCAAGGCCACGCCTTCTGCTTTATGGGTGCGCCTGACGCCCCGTTCACCCCGCGCGGCCGGGCCGCAGCCGAAGGAGCCATAGCATGCCAACACTGCCGAGCATTATTGTTTCCAGCCTGGACTACGAGCGCCTGTCCGCCCTGCTTGCCGGCGAGGCCGGCCACAGCGAGGTTGGCCGCGCACTGGAAGACGAGCTGGATCGTGCCGACATCGTGGAGCCGGCCGACATGCCGGCCGACGTGGTGACCATGAACAGCCGCGTGCGCTTCCACCTGGGCAACGGCAACATCCGCGAACTCACCCTGGTTTACCCGCGCGATGCCGACGGCAGCGCGGACCGCATCTCCATCCTGGCGCCGGTGGGCTGCAGCCTGCTGGGCATGGCGGTGGGCCAGAGCATGGACTGGCCACTGCCGGATGGCAGCCACATCGTGGTCACCATCGACGGCATCAGCTACCAGCCGGAAGCCGCCGGCGAGCCGCACCGCTGAGCAGCACCAACATGCGGCCAACGTTGGCCGCATACGCAAAACGGGCTGCCTGGGCAGCCCGTTTGCTTTACGCTCGCAGCGCTCACCAGCAGCGCTTGATCATCGCCGCCAATTGCACCAGCCGGCCATGGAAGAAGTGCCCGGCAGCCGGGAACACCATTACCGGCAGCTGCTGCGGGCGCGCCCAGTCCAGCACCGCGGACAGCGGAATCACTTCATCCGCCTCACCGTGAATCACCAGCGTGTCTTCCGGCACGTGCGGGGTCGGGACCACGTACTTGCCCACCGCCACGCCCATCAGCAGCAGCTTGTCGGCCTCGACACGCTCGCGTACGCGCGCGGCGACGAAACCACCAAAGGAGAAGCCGGCCAGCGCCAGCGGCAGTTCGCCCTGCTCTGCCTTGGCGTGGGCGATCACCGCCAGCACGTCGTCCACCTCGCCATTGCCGTAGTCGTGTTCGCCCTCGCTGTCGCCCACTCCACGCAGGTTCGGCAGGTAGCAGACATAGCCCAGCTGTGACAGCGCCTTGGCAGCAGTCTGCACCACCTTGTTGGTGTTGGTGCCACCCTGGGTGGGGTTGGGGTGGCAGATCACTGCGATACCGGTAGCATCGCCCGCCGCCGGAATCACGATGGTTTCCAGCTTGCCCACCGGGCCGGCGATATCGATTTTCTGCAGCTGCTTCAGCATCAGACTTTCAGCCTTTCCACCACCTCGCCACCCACCATGTGGCGCTCGATGATCTCATCGATGTCTTCCTTGTCGATGAAGGTGTACCAGGTCTCCTGCGGGTAGACCACCATCACCGGGCCATCGTCGCAGCGCCCCAGGCAGCCGGCCTTGTTGACGCGGATCTTGCCGTCGCCAGCCAGGCCGCGCGCCTTGATCTGGTCCTTCATATAGCCCAGCAGCTCGCTGGCGCCGTGGTTGTTGCAGCAGGCCTCGCCTTCGGCGCGCTGGTTGCAACAGATGAATACGTGCTTGTCGAAAAAGCTCATCGTGGTTCCTTGTCGTGCCTGCGGCCAACGTTGGCCGCAGGCTCATTAACCGTCGGCGTCCGCCCAGCCGGCCACACCATGCACCGCGGCGTTGTCGAACTTGGCGTACATGCCGATGAAGGCCAGCCGCACCCGGCCCACCGGGCCGTTACGATGCTTGCCGATAATGGCTTCGGCCAGGCCCTTGTCCGGGGAATCCGGGTTGTAGTACTCGTCGCGGTACATAAAGATGATCAAATCCGCATCCTGCTCAAGGGCGCCGGATTCGCGCAGGTCGGACATCATCGGCCGCTTGTCGGTACGCTGCTCCACCGCGCGCGACAGCTGCGACAGCGCAATCACCGGCACCTGCAGCTCCTTGGCCAGGCCCTTGAGACCGCGCGAGATCTCGCCCAGTTCGGCGGTACGGTTGTCACCGCGCCCGGAGCCAGTCATCAGCTGCAGGTAGTCGATCACAATCAGGCCGAGCTTACCGCCGTGCTGGCGCGCCAGGCGGCGGGCACGGGCGCGCAGCTCCAGCGCGGTCAGGCCCGGGGTTTCGTCGATGTACATCGGCGCCTCGGACAGCTTGCCGATGGCGTAGGTCAGCTTCTGCCAATCCTCGTCGCCCAGCTTGCCGGTACGCAGCACGTGCTGATCCAGCCGGCCCACCGAGCCCAGCATCCGCATCACCAGCTGCGCGCCGCCCATTTCCATGGAGAACACCGCCACCGGCAGGTGCGCCTCCACCGCCACGTGCTCGGCGATGTTCATCGAGAACGCGGTCTTGCCCATCGACGGACGACCGGCAACGATGATCAGGTCACCCGGCTGCAGGCCGGAGGTCTTGGCATCCAGATCGTTGAAGCCGGTGGGAATGCCGGTCACTTCGTCCGGGTTCTCGCGGCTGTACAGCATGTCGATGCGCTCCACCACCTCCTTCAACAGCGCCGGCATTTCCAGGAAGCCCTGCTTGGATTTGGCGGTGGATTCGGCGATCTGGAACACCTTGCCCTCGGCATCGTCCAGCAGCTGCGCCGCGTCGCGACCCTGCGGGTTGTAGGCCGCCTCGGCGATTTCGGTGCCCACCTGCGCCAGCGCGCGCATGATGGAGCGCTCGCGCACGATCTCGGCATAGCGGCGGATGTTGGCCGCAGACGGCGTGTTCTGCGCCAGCGACGCCAGATAGGCGATGCCGCCGATGCTGGCCAGCTCGTTGCTCTTGTCCAGGCTTTCGGACACCGTCACCACGTCGGCCGGGCGCGCCATGTCCACCATGCGCGCCATGTGCTTGAAGATCAGGCGGTGGTCGTGACGGTAGAAGTCGCCGTCGGTCAGCAGGTCGGCGATTTTTTCCCACGAGCTGTTGTCCAGCAGCAGGCCGCCCAGTACCGATTGCTCAGCCTCGATGGAATGCGGCGGCGTGCGGATGGCACTGACGCTCGCGTCGTTGATGTCGAATTCGCTCATAACACCTGGCAGTCGGAAATCAGGACAGGGTTGGCCGCAGCCAACCCTGAAGGAAGAAACTGAAGAAGCATGATTCTAGCAGTTTTTGCCGGCGACAAAGCCGGAAGACCACGCCCACTGGAAGTTGTAGCCGCCCAGCCAGCCGGTGATGTCCACCACCTCGCCGATGAAATACAACCCCGGCACCTCGTTGGCCATCATGGTCTTGGACGACAGCGCCTTGGTAGACACGCCGCCGCGCGTCACCTCGGCCTTCTTGTAGCCCTGGGTGCCGTTGGGCAGCACGCGCCAGTTGTGCAGCGTTTCGGCCAGCTGGCGCCGCTTCTTGGCCGCCAGATCCTTGCCGCGCACATTCGCCCCCTGCGCCGCCAGCCAGGCCTCGGCAAAGCGCTTGGGCCAGCCCAGCTCGCCCATGGCATTGGCCAGCAGCTGCTCGCTGCCGGCACGCGCCTCCAGCCAGGCCTCGGCGTCGATATCCGGCAGCAGGTCGATGACGATCTCCTGCCCCGGCTGCCAGTAGCTGGAAATCTGCAGGATGGCCGGCCCGGACAGGCCCTTGTGGGTGAACAGCACATTCTCGCGGAAGCGCACCTTGCCCACCCGCACTTCCACGTCCAGCGACACCCCGGCCAACGGCGCAAAGCGCTCGGCGTCCTCGACGTGAAAGGTCAGCGGCACCAGCGCCGGCGCGCGGGCGGTCAGCGCCACACCGAATTGTTCGGCGATCTGGTAGCCCAGCGGTGTGGCGCCGATCTGCGGAATCGACAGCCCGCCGGTAGCCACCACCAGCGACGGCGCCCGGAATTCGCCCTGCGCGGTACGCACTGTGAACAGCCCGTCCGCGCTGCGGCCAACTTCCTGCACCGCCGTCTCCATGCGCCGGTCGACGTTGGCCGCACGGCATTCGTTATCCAGCATGTCGATGATCTGCTGGCTGCTATCATCACAGAACAGCTGCCCCAGCTTCTTCTCGTGGTAGGCGATGCCGTAGCGCTCCACCATGGCGATGAAGTCGCGCGGCGTGTACTGCGCCAGCGCCGAGCGGCAGAAGTTCGGGTTGTCCGACAGGTAGCAGTCGTGCCGCGCCTGCAGATTGGTGAAGTTGCACCGCCCACCACCGGAAATGCGAATCTTTTCCGCCAGCCTGGCGGCGTGATCCAGCAGCAGCACCCGCCTGCCGCGCTGGCCGGCGGAGGCTGCACACATCATGCCGGCAGCCCCGGCGCCCAGTACGATGACATCGAATTGCACAACGCGAACCTTTAGTCTAGTGATTTAGTCAACAATTGGCGCCTTCGCCCAATTACAGTAAACTTCAACGGCCTAACAGCGCATGCTGTTTTACTTCTCACCCCTGGAGAGCACGATGGAACACAAACTGCCCGAACTCCCGTACGCCCTGGATGCCCTGGCGCCGATCATTTCCAAGGAAACCCTGGAATTCCACTACGGCAAGCATCATCAGACCTACGTTACCAACCTGAACAACCTGATCAAGGGTACCGAGTTCGAAAACGCCTCCCTGGAAGAGATCGTGAAAAAATCTTCCGGCGGCATCTTCAACAACGCCGCCCAGGTGTGGAACCACACCTTCTACTGGTTCGGCCTGGCCCCGAACGCCGCTGGCGAAGAGCGCAAGCCGGCCGGCGCGCTGGCTGACGCCATCAACGCCAAGTGGGGCTCGTTCGACGAGTTCAAGAAAGCCTTCGCTGCCTGTGCCGTTGGCACCTTCGGCTCCGGTTGGGCCTGGCTGGTGAAAGGCGCCGATGGCAGCCTGGAACTGGTGTCCACCAGCAACGCCGCCACCCCGCTGACCACCGACAAGAAAGCGCTGCTGACTTGCGACGTGTGGGAACACGCCTACTACATCGACTACCGCAACAGCCGTCCGAACTACATGGAAGGCTTCTGGAAGCTGGTGAACTGGGACTTCGTGGCCCAGAACTTTGCCGCCTGACCCTTCCGGCACGCAATAAAAAAGGCCCCGCAAGGGGCCTTTTTTCATTCAGCCGGCGTCTGGTTGATCAGCACCTTGTGCTTCTGGCGCAGTTGCTCCAGGTACGCGGCCAACATATTGTTGGCAGACAGCTCGGACAGCAGTCCGCCCAGCTGGTTCGCCTCCTCCGGGCTCAGTGCCTGCGCTGCCTGCACCTTGTCCACCCGATAGATGACAAACTCGCCGCTATCGCGCTTCAGACCGGCAAAGCCCGGCAGTTGCTTGCCCGCTACGGCAAAGATGGCGCGCACATCGCCCGGCGGCACCTGCCCCGGCGCCCGGCGCGACAGCGACTGGCTACCGCCCCAGGCCTGCGCCTCGACACCCTTGCCGGCCTTCAGTTCGGCCAGCAACGCTTGACCACGCTGTGCGGCCAACTTGCCGCCTTCACGCGCCAGCAACTCGGCCTTCACCTGCTCCAGCACCTCGGCCAGCGGCTTCTGCCGCGCCGGTTGGTGCTCGGCCACGCGTACCACGGCCAGCGTGTTGTTACCCAGATCCACCGGCTCGCTATTGTGCTTGCCCTTCAGCACGTCATCGCCGAATGCCGCATCCAGCAGCTTGCGACTGCCCAAGACCGCATCGCCAGCCTTGCCGCTGCGCGGCAGCGCCTCGCTGTGCTGCACGGTCAGTCCCAGCGCTTCCAGCCCTTTCAGCGAATCACCCTGCTGGTAGGCAATCTCCGCCAGCTTCTCGGCGCTGCTGCGGAATTGCGCCGCGGCCTTCTGCTGCTGCAGCTTGGCGATCACCGCCGCCTTCTGTGCTTCGAAATCGACAGCCTTGATGTCGTTGAGCTTGAGGATGTGGTAGCCGAACTCGGTTTCCACCACCTCGCTGATCTGGCCTTTCTGCATGCGGAAGGCCACGTCCTCGAACGGCTTGGTCATGGTGCCGTGGCCGAACATGCCCAGATCGCCACCGTTGGCCGCAGAGCCCGGGTCCTGCGACTTGGCCTTGGCAACCTCGGCAAACTGCGCCGGATTGGCGCGCAGCTGCTTGAGAATCGCTTCCGCCTCGGCCTTGATCTTGGCCTTTTCCGCGGCGGCGGCACCCTTGTTTACCGTGAGCAGAATATGGGACACATCACGCTGCTCGCCGCCGAATTCGGCGCTGTTCTTGTCGAAGTAGGCCTTGGCATCGGCATCGCTGACCTGCACCGCCTGCGCCAGTTGCGCCTGCGACAGCAGCACGTAATCCAGCTTCACCGTTTCCTCAGCCTTGAAGCGTTTGAGGTTGGCCTCGTAGTAGGCCTTGAGCATGGCATCGTCCAGCTTCACACTGGCAGCGAACTGTTCCGGCTTCAGCACCAGCGCACGCACATCGCGCGCCTCGGTCATCATCGCCGCCATGCGCGTCTGCAGGGTACGGGAGACAAACTGGCCATTCAGGAACGGCGCCACCTGCGCCTGCAACAACAGGTCGCGGCTTACCTGCGCTTCGAAGGTGGCGGCATTCATATTGCGCGCCGCCAGAAACTCCTGATAGCGGGCCGGGCTGAACTTGCCGTTATCCTGGAAGCCGGGCACACCGGCGATTACCGCACGCAACTGCGCCGGCGATACCGCCAGGTGCGAGCTACGCGCCTCAGCCAGCAGCATTTCCTGGCGAATCAGGTTTTCCAGTACCGCTTGGCGCGATGCAGCATTGGCCGGCTGATCCTGCATCTGGCGCTCGACATCACGCTTGTAAATCTTGGCATCCCCAACCTTGGCCAGGTATGGATCATCAACCGCAGCAGTGTAGCTGCCCACGCCAAAGCCGACGAAAGTCAGGGCGACCGCCCCCAGGATGATCTTGATGGCAGTGTTGTTGTTATGGACGAAATCAAACATGGCGTATGGGGTCTTACAAAAGAACAAGGTGAACGGCGGGCCGTTCACCTTGTATGTTATCTGATGGAGCCTCGTGACCAGCAAGCCCCGGCCAGACTGTCAAACGGCAGCGCCGTCCGAGCGGTTACCGGGTCAGGCAATTACAGCGCGTCTTTCAGCGCTTTGCCGGCGCGGAATTTCGGAGACTTGGCAGCAGCAATGGTGATGGTCTCGCCGGTCTTCGGGTTACGGCCGCTACGTTCGGCGCGTTCGCCAACGTAGAAAGTACCGAAGCCCACTACGGTCACGGTGTCGCCAGTTTTCAGGGCGTCAGCAACGGCATCGATCATGCCGTCCAGTGCCTTGCCGGCAGCTGCTTTGGAAATGTCTGCCTTGGCGGCGATCGCGTCAATCAGTTCAGACTTGTTCACGTAAAGTCCCCTTTCGTCGTTCTCGGTGTACGGAGTACTGAATAAAACCGCTAGCTTTATAGCAAGGCCAAAATCCTTGTGTCAAGCGGCTTCCAGCGGGGTATTGGTAAGATTCCAGTCCCTCTGGAAGCCGATGCTAGCGCGCTTTTTCAAGCAAATCAAAACAATGCGTCATTAATGCGTCATTTGCACCGGCGCTGTCGCGGGATCACCAACAGGCGCAGCAATGGCGGCCATTTCAGCCGGCAAAGGCTCCGGCTGACGCTCCAGCGCCAATGCCAAAACTTCATCAATCCACTTCACCGGCAAAATTTCCAGCTTGTTCTTGATGTTGGCCGGAATTTCCGCCAGATCCTTCACATTACCCTTGGGAATCAACGCACGTTTAATGCCGCCGCGCTGCGCCGCCAGCAGCTTCTCTTTCAGACCGCCGATCGGCAGCACTTCGCCGCGCAGAGTGATTTCGCCGGTCATGGCTACGTCGGCCCGCACCGGGTTGCCGGTCAACACCGAAACCAGCGCCGTGGTCATGGCAATACCGGCAGATGGCCCGTCCTTGGGCGTGGCGCCCTCCGGCACGTGGATGTGCATATCGTGCTTCTCGTAGAAGTCCGGCTTGATGCCAAGCTGGCTGGCACGGCTGCGCACCACGCTCATGGCGGCGGTAATCGACTCCTGCATCACCTCGCCCAGCTGACCGGTGCGGATGATATTCCCCTTGCCGGGCAACGCCACCGCCTCGATGGTGAGCAATTCGCCGCCCACCTCGGTCCAGGCCAGGCCAGTCACCTGGCCGATGCGGTTTTCTTCTTCCGCCAGGCCGAAGTCGAAGCGATGCACGCCCAGGTATTTTTCCAGGTTCTTGGCATTCACCAGCGTCTTGCTGGTGCCGGCAGTCTTTTTCTTCGACTGCACGGTCACCACCTTGCGGCAGATCTTGGCAATCTCGCGATCCAGGCTGCGCACCCCCGCCTCACGGGTGTAGTAGCGCACGATGTCACGCAGCGCCGACTCGTGAATCTGCAGCTCGCCCTCATTCACACCATTGGCCTTGATCTGCTTGGGCACCAGGTATTTGACGGCGATATTGACCTTTTCGTCCTCGGTATAACCGGACAGCCGGATGATCTCCATACGGTCCAGCAGTGCGGGCGGGATATTCAGCGAGTTGGCGGTGGCCACGAACATCACGTCGGACAGATCGAAATCCACCTCGGCGTAGTGATCGACAAAGGCATGGTTCTGCTCCGGGTCCAGCACCTCCAGCAGCGCCGAGGACGGATCGCCACGGAAGTCGGCCCCCATCTTGTCCACCTCGTCCAGCAGGAACAGCGGGTTTTTCACCCCGGCCTTGCTCATGTTCTGCAGCACCTTGCCCGGCATGGAGCCGATATAGGTGCGACGATGGCCGCGGATCTCGGATTCGTCACGCACCCCGCCCAGCGCCATGCGCACGAACTTGCGGTTGGTGGCGCGGGCAATCGACTGCCCCAACGAGGTCTTACCCACCCCCGGCGGCCCGACCAGGCACAGGATCGGCGCCTTCAGGCGGTCAACGCGCTGCTGCACCGCGAGATACTCGAGAATGCGCTCCTTGACCTTCTCCAGGCCAAAGTGATCTTCGTCCAACACTTCCTCGGCGACATCGATATCCTTGCTGATCTTGGTCTTTTTCTTCCACGGCAGATCAGTCAGTGTTTCGATGTAATTGCGCACCACCGTGGCCTCGGCCGACATCGGCGACATCATGCGCAGCTTCTTCAGCTCGGCCACGGCCTTGTCCCTGCCTTCCTTGGACATGCCGGCCAGCTTGATCTTTTTCTCCAGCTCATCGAAGTCGTTGCCTTCTTCGCCTTCGCCCAGCTCTTTCTGGATCGCCTTTACCTGCTCGTTCAGGTAGTACTCGCGCTGGCTCTTTTCCATCTGGCGCTTGACGCGGCCACGGATGCGCTTTTCCACCTGCAAGATGTCGATCTCGGTTTCCATCAGCGACAGCAGATACTCGATACGTTCCTTGATATCGAACATCTCCAGCACCTGCTGCTTGCTCTCCAGCTTCAGCGGCAGATGCACCACCACCGAGTCGGCCAGGCGACCTGCCTTGTCGATACCGGCCAGCGAGGACAGTACCTCGCTCGGAATCTTTTTGTTCAGCTTCACGAACTGCTCGAACTGGGCGAGCAGTGCGCGGCGCAGTGCCTCGACTTCGCGGGTATCTTCGGCATCCGGCGCCAACGGATCCACCACGGCAGCGAAATAGTCGCCGTGGTCGTCCACCTTGCTGACGCGGGCACGCTGGCGCCCTTCCACCAGCACTTTTACCGTGCCGTCCGGCAATTTGAGCATCTGCAGAATGCTGGCGACGGTGCCGATGTCGTGCAGATCATCGACTGCCGGCTCGTCTTTTTCGGCCGAACGCTGCGCCACCAGCAGAATCTGCTTGTCTTCGTCCATGGCCAGCTCCAGCGCCTTGATGGACTTGGCGCGGCCAACGAACAGTGGGATTACCATGTGCGGGAAAACAACCACATCGCGCAACGGCAGCAGCGGCAGTGTGGTCTGGTCTTTTAATTCGGCGGGTTGTGGCATATCACCTAACCTTGCTCTTTGGGATTTCTGTTAACAGGACAAATTAGGGCAACTCTGTCCTTATCAAGCATGCTAAAGCACATCCACGGGGCTGGGAATAAAAAAACCGCCCTTGCGGGCGGCTTGTCTTGGCGGCATCAGGCTGACTGCGCCGCATCCGGCAACTGGTCGCCGCCCTGGTAGATGAAGGTAGGCTTGTCGCCCTTTTCGATAACCTTCTCATCCACAACGACTTTGCACACATCCTCCAGCGACGGCAGCTCGTACATGGTATCGAGCAGCGCACGTTCGAGGATGGAGCGCAGACCACGGGCACCGGTCTTGCGGATCAGCGCCTGCTTGGCGATCACGCGCAATGCCGACGGCAACACGTCCAACTCCACGTTCTCCAGCGCGAACAGTCGCTGATACTGCTTGATCAGCGCGTTCTTCGGCTGGGTCAGAATGCTGACCAGCGCTTCTTCATCCAGCTCTTCCAGCGTGGTCACCACTGGCAGACGGCCGATCAGTTCCGGGATCAAGCCGAACTTGATCAGGTCTTCCGGCTCCACCTCGCTGAACAGCGTGGTAATGGACTTGCCATCTTCCTTGGAGCTGATGCTGGCGCCAAAACCGATCCCGCCCTTTTCCGAGCGGCGGCGGATGATCTTCTCCAGACCATCGAACGCCCCGCCACAAATGAACAGGATGTTAGTGGTGTCGACCTGGATGAACTCCTGGTTCGGGTGCTTGCGGCCACCTTGCGGCGGCACCGAGGCCACCGTACCTTCGATCAGCTTCAGCAGTGCCTGCTGCACGCCTTCGCCGGATACGTCGCGGGTAATGGACGGGTTTTCCGACTTGCGCGAAATCTTGTCGATTTCATCGAGGTAGACAATGCCACGCTGGGCCTTCTCCACATCGTAATCGCACTTCTGCAGCAGTTTCTGGATGATGTGCTCGACATCCTCACCCACATAACCGGCTTCGGTCAGCGTGGTGGCATCGGCAATCACGAACGGCACGTCCAGCAGTTTGGCCAGCGTCTGCGCCAGCAGCGTCTTGCCGGAGCCGGTCGGGCCGATCAGCAGGATGTTGCTCTTGGACAGCTCGACATCGTCCTTGCTGCTCGGGGTGTACAGCCGTTTGTAGTGGTTGTACACCGCCACCGCCAACGCCTTCTTGGCATGCTCCTGGCCAATGATGTGCTGGTCCAGCGAGGTGCGGATTTCCTGCGGCGTCGGCAGCGGCGGCACGGCGGACGCATCGTCACTACCACCCACCTTGGCCTCCACCTCCTCGCGGATGATGTCACCACACAGGTCGACACACTCGTTGCAGATGTAAACCTGCGGGCCTGCAATCAGGCGCTGCACTTCATGCTGGCTCTTGCCGCAAAAAGAGCAGTACAGCAGTTTTTCGTTACCGCCTTTTTCTGCCATCTGATCGACGTCCTAATTAAGCCGCCACGTCGGCGCGCGAGCTCAGCACCTTGTCGATGAGGCCGTAAACACGGGCATCTTCGGCAGACATGAAGTTATCGCGCTCGGTGTCGGCTTGTACTTGTTCCACGCTCTGGCCAGCATGCTTGGCCAGCAGCTCGTTCATCTGCGCCTTGGTTTTCACCAGTTCGCGGGCATGAATCTCGATATCGGTAACCTGGCCGGTCAGACCACCACCGTACAACAACGGCTGGTGGATCATCACGCGGCTATGCGGCAGCGCAAAGCGCTTGCCATTGGCACCGGCAGACAGCAGGAACGCGCCCATGCTGGCCGCCTGGCCAATGCAGAGGGTCGATACGTCCGGCTTGATGAAATTCATCGTGTCGTAGATCGACATGCCGGCCGTAATCGAGCCGCCCGGAGAGTTGATGTACAGATAGATGTCCTTGTCCGGGTTTTCCGACTCCAGGAACAACAGCTGTGCCACCACCAGATTGGCCGACTCGTCGGTAACCGGACCGACCAGGAACACAATGCGTTCCTTCAACAGGCGAGAGAAGATGTCGTAGGCGCGCTCGCCACGACCACTCTGCTCTACCACCATAGGCACCAGGCCCAGACCTTGCGGTTCAATCATCGATTTCATCGACCTCTCCGGATTGTTTGACAATTAGGCGTTCTGGCCCATCAGGGTTTCGAAGGAAACTTCCTTCTCCACTACATTGGCCTGACCCAGTACAAATTCAACCACATTGTCTTCCAGCACCATGGTAGTCGGGCCTTCCAGACGTTCCTGGCTGGCGTAGTACCACTGGATCACTTCTTCCGGCTGTTCGTAGCTTTCGGCGAACTCTTCCACCAGCGCCTTGATCTGTTCCGGCTTGGCTTCCAGCTTGTTGGCGGCAACCACTTCGGACAGGATCAGGCCCAGTGCCACGCGGCGCTCGGCTTGCTGGGTGAACAGATCGGCCGGCAGTGGCATGTCTTTCATCTGCATGCCACGCTGTGCCAGATCCTGGCGCGCCTGGTCCATCAGGCGGCCAACTTCCAGGTCCACCAGCGCCTTCGGCAGATCGATCGGGGTTACGTCGATCAGCGCCTGCATCACGTTTTCCTTGATCTTGGCAGTCAGGCGGCGCTTCACTTCGCGCTCCACGTTCTTGCGGATCTCGGCACGCATTTTTTCCACGTCGCCATCGGCAACGCCCAGTTGCTTGGCGAACTCTTCGTTCACTTCCGGCAGTTGCGCTTCGGCCACGTTCTTCACCAGGATTTCGAACACGGCAGTTTTGCCGGCCACGTCCTTGCCATGGTAGTCAGCCGGGAAGTTCACTTCCACGCTCTTGATGTCGCCTTCCTTCATGCCGATGATGCCGGCTTCGAATTCCGGCAGCATCTGGCCCTGGCCCAGCATGAACGGGAAATTCTCGGAAGAACCGCCTTCGAAGGCCACGCCGTCAACGGCGCCCTTGAAGTCGATGATCACGCGGTCGCCATCGGCAGCAGCGCGTTCAACGCGGTTGAAACGGGTGCGCTGCTTGCGCAGGATGTCGACAGTCTTGTCGATCTCGGCGTCGGTCACCGGGGTAGCCGGCTTCTCGATTTCCTTGCCGGCCAGTTCGCCGACTTTTACGTCCGGGAACACTTCGAAAGCGGCCGCGAACTTGAAGCTTTCGGCATCGCCTTGCGCCGGTTCAAAACGCGGGTAGCCGGCAACACGCAGTTTCTGCTCGGCGGCGGCCTTGTAGAAAGCCTGCTGCACCTGCTCGCCCAGCACTTCTTCGCGCACTTGTGCGCCGTAGTTCATTTCAACGATCTTGGCCGGAGCCTTGCCCGGGCGGAAACCCTGAATTTTTGCGGAACGAGCCACGCGCTTCAGGCGCTCGGCTACTTGTGCGTCGATGGCAGCCAGCGGCAGGGCGATGCTCATGCGACGCTCGAGGCCGCTCAACGTTTCCAGTTGTACTTGCATTTCCAATCCTTAGATTTAAAAGGGTGTGGGGTTGAAGCCAGAAGCGGGAAAGTCCGAGGCCTAGCGTAGTGCTGGAGGAACCTTGCAGATGATGCTTTCCTGCGCCATGAAATCAGAACTTAAACCAGTGCGCCCACCCGCGGCGCGGGCAAGCCTAGCAGGCTAAAGCAAAGGGCGAGTATAGCATGCAGTGTCAAATTGAACAGCGCACCCGCCCGCGCGGCAGCGCTGGCCGGCACGCCGCTCGCTGCCGCCGGAACGCAAACGGCATCGAGATGACAAAATCCGACGCGCAATCAAGCCACTGCGACAGCATGCGGCCAACTACGCCTTCCGGCTGATTGTTAACCGCGTCGGCACGCGCTAAGGTGGCAGTACTTTTCGTTCCACCGGCAGCTACCGCATGACTCGCCTCACCCACTTTGACGACGCCGGCCAGGCCCACATGGTCGATGTCGGCGCCAAGAGCGAAACCCGCCGCGTTGCCCGCGCCGGCGGCTACATCGACATGGCGCCCGCGACCTTTGCCCTGCTGCAAGCCGGCAACAACAAAAAGGGCGACGTAGTCGGTATCGCGCGCCTGGCCGCCATTCAGGGCACCAAGCGCACCGCCGACCTGATCCCGCTGTGCCACCCACTGGCACTAACCCGCGTGGCGGTGGAATTCAGCGCCGATGCGGCGACCCACCGCCTGTATATCGAGGTGACCACTGAGACCGTTGGCCGCACCGGCGTGGAAATGGAAGCACTCAGCGGCGTGATGGCCGGCCTGCTGACGGTGTACGACATGCTGAAGGCAGTGGACAAAGGCATGACCATCGCCGGCGTGCAGCTACTGGAAAAACAGGGCGGCAAGAGCGGCCACTGGCTGGCCAGCGCGCCGGAACACAAAGACTGAGCCGCAATGGCCGTGCCATGCGGCCGTTTTTTGTCGCACCGTTAACCCATTTTTGAATAGCGAAGAATAGCGATGAACGATCCCTGGCAACTGTTTGCCGGCCGCGGCGCCAGCCAGCGCCTGCAGCTGCTGCGCGCCATTGCCCAGCACGGCTCGATCAGCGCCGCGGCCCGCGCCTGCAAGCTGAGCTACAAGGCCGCCTGGCAGCAGATAGACAACATGAACCAGCAGAGCGCCGCGCCGCTGGTGGCCCGCGCCACCGGCGGCCGCGGCGGCGGCGGCACTCGCCTCACCGAGCTGGGCGAGCAGCTGCTGCACGCCTGGGACAACGCCGGCAGCGCGCTACAGAGTGCCGACGCCCAGCCGGCGGCGCTCACCGAGCTGTCCCGCCTGCCGCTGCGCACCTCGGCGCGCAACCAGCTGGCCGGCACCATCACCCACATCGAACACGGCGCCGTCAACGACACCCTGCAGCTGCGACTGACCGGCGGCCAACCCCTCACCGCCCAGGTGACGCGCAACAGCAGCACAGAACTCGGCCTGGTGCCCGGCAAGCTGGCAGTGGCGCTGATCAAGGCATCGTGGGTGGCACTGGCCACCCCGGACGCCGCCAGCCGCATCGCCATTGCCAACCGGCTAGAAGGCAGCATCAGCCGGCTGACCCCGGGCGCCGTCAACAGCGAGGTGCTGGTGCAACTGCACGGTGGCGGCATGCTGTGCGCCATTGCCGACAACGACA
This sequence comes from Vogesella facilis, assembly GCF_042648525.1. Lineage (NCBI taxonomy): Bacteria > Pseudomonadati > Pseudomonadota > Betaproteobacteria > Neisseriales > Chromobacteriaceae > Vogesella > Vogesella facilis. The sequence goes on along the minus strand of NZ_JBHRXN010000031.1, from coordinate 477,334 downwards.
GCCTCGCCAGCCTGCAACTACAAACCGGCAGCGCCGTCACCGCGCTGTTTTCCGCCCAGAACGTGATTCTGGGCATTCTTGATTGACACAGGAGTCATCACCTCATGCGTTACCCTGCCCTTACCCTGCTCGCCGCCGTGTTTTGCGCCCCCGCCTTTGCCGGCCCGGTCAAGGTAGCCGTTGCGGCCAACGTGCAGTACGCCTTTGCCGACATCGCCACCGCCTTCACCCGCGACACCGGCGTGGCGGTGGAGCCGTCCTACGCCTCCTCCGGCAAGATTGCCACCCAGGTACTGGCCGGCGCGCCGTTCGAGCTGTTCCTGTCCGCCGACGACGAAACGCCGCGCAAGCTGGCCGCCGCCAGCCAGACCGTGCAACCGCCCAAGACCTACGCGCTGGGTGCGCTGGTGCTGTGGTCCACCGACAACTCCTTTGATGGCAAGCAGTGGCAGAACTGGCTGAAGGCCGCCAGCGGCAAGGTGGCGATCGCCAACCCGCAGACCGCACCCTACGGCGCCGAGGCACTGCGCGTGCTGGACTACTACAAGCTGGCCGACAGCGTGAAGCCGCGCCTGGTGCAGGGTGACAACATCGCCCAGGCCGCGCAGTTCGTGGATAGCGGCGCGGCTCAGGCCGGCTTCGTGGCCAAGGCGCTGGTGCTGGCACCGCAGATGCAGGGCAAGGGCCGCTGGGTGGATGTGCCGGAACAGAGCCACCAGCCCATCGTGCAGGACATGGCGCTGCTGAAACCGGCTGCGGCCAACCCGGATGCGCGCAAACTGTTCGACTACCTCAGCTCGCCGGCCGCACGCGCCATCCTGCAGCGCTACGGCTACCGCCTGCCATGAACCGTCTGCCCGGCTTCGTTACCGGCGTGCATAGCGCCGACGGCATCCACCTGCTGCAGGTCAGCGTCGGCGAGCACCACTGCACCACGCTGACGCTGGGCGATGCCGCACCGGCCGGCGTCGGCCAGCAGGTGGTGCTGGGCTTTCGCGAGCTGGATGTGGCACTGGCCTGCGACTTCGTCGGCGACATCAGCATCCGCAACATCCTGCCCTGCCGCGTGACCGAGGTGACGCTGGGCGCGCTGCTGGCCCGGGTGGCGCTGCGCTGCGGCCAGTTGCGCTTTCACGCACTGATCACTCGCCAGTCGGCGCTGCGCCTGCAGCTGGCACCGGACATGGCGGTGAGCGCGCTGATCAAGTCGCACGCCATGCTGCTACTGCAAGGAGGCGCCGATGATTGATCTGCAACCGCTGTGGCTCACCGCGCGGCTGGCGGCCACCACCACCGCCATCCTGCTGCTGCTCGGCGTGCCGCTGGCCGGCTGGCTGGCGCACAGCCGCCGCTGGTACAAACCGCTGCTGGAGACCCTGGTGGCCATGCCGCTGGTACTGCCGCCGTCGGTGCTGGGTTTCTACCTGCTGCTGGCCTTCGCCCCGACCGGCCCGCTGGGGCAATGGCTGCAGCGCTTCGACATCCGGCTGCTGTTTTCCTTTTCCGGCCTGGTGGTCGGCTCGGTGCTGTTCAGCCTGCCGTTCATGGTGCAGCCGGTGGCCGCAGCACTGTCCAGCCTGCCGGACAGCCTGCGCGAAGCCGCCTACACCCTGGGCAAATCGCGGCTGCATACCTTTGTGCGGGTGGAGCTGCCGTGCATCCGGCCGGCGCTGGTGGCCGGCATGGTGATGAGCTTTGCCCACACCGTGGGCGAATTCGGCCTGGTGTTGATGTTGGGCGGCAACATCCCCGGCGTCAGCCGCGTGGCGTCCATCGCCATCTACAACGAGGTGGAGGCACTGAATTACGCCACTGCCCATGTCTACGCTGCCGTGCTGTGCAGTTTCTCCTTCCTGGTGGTGCTGGCGGTGAACCTGCTGCGCCGCCACGGCGAAAGGTTGGCCGCATGATCCGCTTCCAGCTGCAAAAACGACTGTCGCCACAGATGGCGCTGGACGTGGCCGCTACCCTGCCTGCCGGGCGGATCACCGCCATCACCGGCGATTCCGGCGCCGGCAAGACCACGCTGCTGCGCCTGCTGGCCGGCCTGACCGATGCCGACAGCGGCAGCCTGCAGGTGGCGGGAGAGTGCTGGATCAACGGCAGGCACAGCCTGCCGCCGCAGCAACGCCACGTCGGCATGGTGTTTCAGGATTACGCGCTGTTTCCGCACCTGGACGTGCGCGGCAATATCGCCTTCGGCGCCGCGGCGGGCGATGCCGCGCTGGTGGAGGAACTGCTGACACTGACCGGCCTCGCGCCGCATGCCGCCCAGCGCCCGGCACAGCTGTCCGGCGGCCAGCGCCAGCGGGTGGCACTGGCGCGCGCACTGGCGCGCCGCCCGCGGCTGTTGCTGCTGGACGAGCCGCTGTCGGCACTGGACCCGGCGCTGCGCAGCCGGCTGCAGGACGAGCTGCTGCAACTGCAGCAGCGCTTTGCCGTCACCACCCTGCTGGTGAGCCACGACATTCCGGAAGTGTTCAAGCTGGCCAGCCAGGTGTTGCAGCTGTCGCAGGGCCGCATCGTGCGCCAGGGCAGCCCGGCCGAGGTGTATCTGCAAGGCAATGCCGCCGACCGGCTGCGGCTCAATGCCACCGTGCTGGCCATCCAGCCGGCCGACCTGCTGTGGCGAGTAACGGTGCAAAGCGGCGGCAGCATGGTGGACATCCTGCTGGATGCCGAGGAAGTGGCCGGGCTGCGGGTGGGCAGCCAGCTGCCGCTGCTGGCCGGCACCCTGTGCCCGCTGCCGCAACCGGGCTAAGGCCACGCCAGCAACAAAAAACCCTGCCGTCTGGCAGGGTCAGTGGGCGGCCCGAAGCCGCCGGCCACGGCGCCGACCCTCAGGCCGGCAGCTCGCGCAGGTATTGCGCCACCTTGGCGGCCGGCACTTTCTGCAGCTTGCACAACAAACCGTGATCAACGGCGCCACGGCCATGCCGTTGCCGCAGGGTGACGCCCAGATGCAGCAGCAGGTTGGCCGCCATTTCGGCATCGGCCAGTGCGCGGTGGGCGCGACCGGTGGCCGGCAGCCCTGCCCAGCGAGTGAGCGTGCCCAGCTTGTGGTCCGGCGCCTGCGGTAGCAGCCGGCGCGACAGCAGCAGCGTACAGGCGAAGGCCTGCGGCCGGCTGCGGCCCAACTGCGCTAGCTCGTAATCCCAGAACTTGCTGTCGAAGCTGGCGTTGTGCGCCACCAGCGGCGTGCTGCCGACAAAATCTGCCGCCTCGCGCATCACCTGCGCTACCGGCGGCGCGCTGCGCAGCATGGCATTGGAAATGCCGGTGAGCTGTTCGATCATCGCCGGCACGCGCACGCCGGCGTTCATCAGGCTCTGGTAACGATCGACAATCTGCCCATCCTCCAGCAGCACGATGCCGATCTCGGTGGCGCGGCAACCTGGCCCCGGCGTGATGCCGGTGGTCTCGAAGTCGATGACCGCCAGGCGCTGCTTCATGCCAGCGCCTGTTTGGCCGCCTCTGCCGGGCTCAGGCCGTCGTAGAACATGTCGGTATACCACTCGGCCTGTTCTTCGATGTGGTCCTGCGCCTCTTCCGGGGTGGCGCCAGCGGCCACCAGGTGGGTTTCCACCTCCATGCACCAGGCCAGCAGCGCCAGGGTTTCGTCGTCGAGTTCGTCGTCGTGCTTCTGCTTTTTGGACATGGTTTTTCCTTGCGGATCAATACAATAAAAGAGCCGCGCATTGTACGCGGCCCCGCGGTTTGTGCAAGCGCCTCGCCGACTAATTATCGTCCGGCAGCAGCACTTGCCAATCCATTTCTTCCAGTGGCAGGTGACAGGCCAGCCGCGGCGTGGCCTCGGTATCCGGCCAGCTGTCGCGCGCCGCCAGCGCGGCATCGACCAACCCGGCGCGCAGCAACACGTTGCGCTCCTTGCGGCCAACCATTACCTCGCGCGGCTGTGCCGTGTGGCGGATGTGCACCGCGCAGGTGCCGCAGGTACCCTGGCCGCAGCGCCAGTGCAGCGGCACATCGTGAAAACGGGCGACATCCAGCAGCATGTCGCCAGGCTGGGCGTCGTCGATCTGCGCCAGCAACACGCCGCCACGCCAGAAGCTCAACCGGCTCACAGCGGGTAGACCGCCACCATGTCGCCCGGCGCCACGCGCTGCCCCGGCTGCAGGCGCACCAGCGCATCGGCCCAAGCGCAGGAGGTCAGCACGCCGGAACCCTGGTTGGGGTAGCGGCTCACCGCCAGCTGGCCGTCCTGCTCGATCAGGCGTACGCGCAGGAATTCCTCGCGCTTGGCATCCGGTTTGTTCCACTCGAACGCCGCCGGCAGCAGCCGCACTTGCGGCCAACCTTGCACCGCCTCGCCCATGCGTGCGCGCAGGAAGTCGCGCACCAGCACCGCGTAGGTAACGAAGCCGGACACCGGGTTGCCCGGCAGGCCGATAAAGTCGGCCTCGCCGACCCGACCGCTGACCAGCGGCTTGCCGGGCTTGATAGCGATCTTCCACAGCTGCAGCTCGCCTTCGGCTTCCACCGCCGCCTTGACGTGGTCTTCCTCGCCCACCGACACGCCGCCGCAGGTCATCACCACGTCGGCGCTGGCCGCCGCTTCGCGCAGCGCGGCACGGGTGGCCTCCAGGCTGTCCGGCACGATGCCCAGGTCCAGCACCTGGCAGCCCAGCCGGCGCAGCGCCGGCACCAGCCAGTAGCGGTTGGAGTTGTAGATCTTGCCGGCGGCAAGCGGCTGGCCCGGCTCCACCAGTTCGTCGCCGGTGAAGAACACCGCCACCCGCAGGCTGCGCCGTACCGGCAGCGCCGCCACGCCGATGGAGGCGGCCAGGCCGATGTCGGCATCACCCAGCCGGCGGCCGGCAGTCAGCACCACCTGGCCGCAGGCGATATCTTCGCCGCGACGGCGGATGTTCTGCCCGGCAGACACCGGCGCGGTGAAGCGCACGCTGCCGTCGTCCTGCAGCTCGGCCTGCTCCTGCATCACCACGGCGTCGGCAGCGGCGGGAATCGGCGCGCCGGTAAAGATGCGCGCGGCGCTGACGGCGGCCAGCGGCGGCGGCTGGCTGCCGGCCGGAATGCGCTGGCTTACCGGCAAAAGGTTGGCCGCATCGGCAGCGCGCACGGCATAGCCGTCCATGGCGCTGTTGTCGTGCGGCGGCACGTCCAGGGTGGCGACCACGTCGGTGGCCAACACGCGGCCGGCGGCATCCAGCAGGGAAACGGTTTCGATGGTTTGCAGCGGACGGGCCTGGGACAGCAGCCAGTCGCGGGTGTGATCTACGCTTTGCATGACGGCAGGAAACGGCTAGGGGAAAGCCGCATCATCGCACAGCTTGCGCGGTGGCGGCATACGCCATCGGCAGGGGTGGAAGGCTAGTAGAACTGAGGCTCTTCGAAGCGCTGCCAGTTGGTGATCATGATGCGCGGCAGGCGCAGCTCGGCAGCCAGGCGCTGCTCGATCTCCTCCAGCACCTGGTGGCTGTGCAGGGTGCCGGCCAGGCTGATCTCGGCACGGCGGGTGGCGGAGTCGTCGGAAGTGACAAACCAGATGCAGTAGCGATTCATGTGGCGGCGGTCCGGAAACAGCGATTAGCTGATATATCGGACAAGTCGCTGCCATTCTTCAAGTTTTTTATCAAATGCCGTGGTCAGCGCCGGGCTGGACGACGGCAGCACCAGCAGCTCCACCCCGCAGCCGGCCAGCTGTGCCTGCGCCCGACCCGCGGTCTTGCCGTTGAACGCCACCGCCCGCAGCGCCGGCAGCTCGGCCAGTAGTGCCAGCAAGGGGTTGTAGCGTGCCTCACGGATGTCGGCATCCAGGCTGCCGCGGCGCTGCGCGTCGGCCACCACATCCCACAGGCCGACGCCGTGCGCCTGCAATGCGGCCAACCTTTGCGGGTAGTCCAGCGCCGGCAGCGCGCTGCCGGTCACCGCCGCCATCAGCCGCCAGAACTGGTTGCGCGGATGCGCGTAGTACTGACCGGCCTGCAGCGATGCCTCGCCCGGCAGCGAGCCGAGAATCAACAGCCGGGTGTCTGCCGCCACCACCGGCGGAAAACTGGATTTGCGCATGGTCTGTTCGGCAGCACCGAGCGCACGGCAATCGTCCGCCGCAGGCTCGGCCGACACCGCCGCGGTTGGCACCATGGCCGCGGTAGGCCGCATTAAAACAGGCTGCCCTGCTGCGCCGCCAGCTGCGCGCGCACCGGCGCGAAACTGCGGCGGTGCTCGGCCAGCACGCCGTGCGCCACGATGGCGGCCAGGTGTTCCGGCGTCGGATAGCCCTTGTGACGGGCGAAGCCGTACTGCGGGTGCAGCTGGTCGAGCGCGATCATCTCGGCATCGCGCGCGGTCTTGGCCAGAATGGAAGCGGCGGAGATTTCCGCCACCCTGGCATCGCCCTTGACGATGGCCTCGGCCGGCAGGCGCAGGGTCTTGGGCACCTTGTTGCCGTCGATCAGTACCTTGTCCGGGGTGATGGCCAGCCCGTCCACCGCGCGCACCATCGCCAGCATGGTGGCCTGGAAGATATTGCGCTGATCAATCTCGGCGGCGTCGGCCCTGGCAATAAACCACGCCAGCGCCTTGGCGCGGATCTCCAGCGCCAGCACCTCGCGCTTGGCTTCACTCAGCACCTTGGAGTCGGCCAGGCCGGCAATCGGCCGTGCCGGATCCAGAATCACCGCGGCGGTGTAGACGGCCCCCACCAGCGGGCCGCGTCCGGCCTCGTCCACGCCACAGATCAGCATCGCGCCACCCGCAGCACCGCGCGTGCGGCCAACTTGGCGGAGTCCTGCTTCAGCACCTCGTGCATGCGCTCGAAGGTGCTGATGATCTCCTGGCGGCTGTCCTGATCCTGGTACAGCTTGCCCACCGCGGCGGCCAGCTTCTCCACCGTGGCATCCTTCTGCAGCAGCTCCGGCACCACAAAACGGCCGGCCAGCACATTGGGCAGGCCGACATACGGCAGCTTGAGCTTGCGTTTCACCAGCTGGTAGGTCAGCCATGACAGCTTGTAGCTGATCACCATTGGCCGCTTGGTGAGTGCCACTTCCAGCGTCGCCGTGCCGCTGGTGACCAGCACCACGTCGGCGGCGATCATCGCCATCTGCGCATGGCCGATCAGCTTGCGGATCGGCAGATCCCAAGCCTTGTGGCGGGAGAGCAGCTGGTCGAACTGGTCCAGGGTTGGCCGCGTGGCCAGCGGCACCAGGAACTGCGCGTCCGGGTAATCATGCAGCAGCTTGCGTGCCACTTCGATATACAGCCCGCCCATGAACTCCAGCTCGCTGCGGCGGCTGCCCGGCAGCAGCGCGAACACCGGGCCGTCCTTGCGCAGCCCCAGCTGCTCGCGCATGGCATCGCGATCCGGGGTGAACGGGATTTCGCTGGCCAGCGGATGACCGATGAAGGTGGCGTGCACGCCGGCGGCGTCGTACAGCGGCTTTTCCATCGGGAACAGGCACAGTACCAGGTCAGCGGATTCGCCGATCTTGCTCACCCGCTCCGGGCGCCACGCCCATACCGACGGGCTGACGTAGTGCACGGTGCGCAGGCCGGCCTGGCGCAGGCTTTTTTCCAGCCCCAGGTTGAAGTCCGGCGCGTCGATGCCGACGAACACGTCCGGGCGCTCGGCAATCAGCGTCTTGCGCAGCTGGCGGCGGATGCGCAGCAGCGACGGCAGGCTTTTCAGCACCTCCAGATAGCCGCGCACCGCCAGTTTCTCCTGCGCCACCTGGCTATGGAAGCCACGCGCCAGCATGCGCGGGCCGCCGATGCCGGCAAATTCGATATGCGGATGTGCATGCCGCAGGGCATCCATCAGATGCGCGCCCAACAGATCGCCCGAGGCCTCGCCGGCGACCATGGCCACCTTGAGGGCACCCGGGCGGGTAAACAGCTTTGCAGTCATGGCTTAACGGATGATGCCGCGGTTGGCTGTCTCGAAGAATTGCACGAACAGGTCGAGCTCGGCATTGCCGGCCGCTGCGGCCGTGATTTCCGCCTTGGCGTCATCAAACGACAGGCCTTTGCGATACAGCGACTTGTAGGCGTTGCGGATGTTGCGGATCTGCTCCGGGCTGAAGCCACGGCGCTTGAGGCCCTCGGCATTGATGCCGGACGGCACCGCGCGGTTGCCGTGCGCCATCACGTACGGCGGTACATCCTGCGCCACCGCGCTGGAGAACGCGGTCATGGCATGGGCGCCGATATGGCAGAACTGGTGCACGCTGGTGAAGCCGCCGAGGATCACCCAGTCGCCCACATGCACGTGGCCCGCCAGCGTGGCGTTGTTGGCGAAGATGGTGTGGTTGCCCACCTGGCAATCGTGCGCCAGGTGCACATAGGCCATGATCCAGTTGTCGTTGCCGATGCTGGTCACGCCGCCGTCCTGCGCGGTGCCGATGTTGAAGGTGCAGAATTCGCGAACGGTGTTGTTGTCACCGATTACCAGCCGCGTCGGCTCACCGGCGTACTTCTTGTCCTGCGGCATGGCGCCCAGCGAGCAGAACTGAAAAATGCGGTTGTTCTTGCCGATGCTGGTATGGCCTTCGATCACAACATGCGGACCAACCCAGGTGCCGCTGTCGATGCTGACATTGGCACCGATGATGCTGTAGGCACCGATTTCCACATCCGGCGCAATCTGTGCGCCATCAGCGATGATGGCGGTCGGATGAATGGCCATGCTTACACCTCGCGTTTTGCGCACATGATGACGGCTTCGCAGGCCACCTGGCCGTCCACCAGCGCGCGGGCGCTGTACTTGCCGATGCCGCGCTTGACGGTGATGGTTTCCACTTCGAATACCAGCTGATCGCCCGGCACCACCTGGCGCTTGAAGCGGGCGTTGTCGATGCCGACGAAGAAGTACAGCTCGTTGTCGGCGCGTTGGCCCTGGCTCTTGATTGCCAGGATGCCGGCGGCCTGTGCCAGTGCCTCGATGATCAGCACGCCCGGCATCACCGGGTACTGCTCGAAGTGGCCCATGAAGAACGGCTCGTTGATGGTGACGTTCTTCAGCGCCTTGATGCGGGTATCGGCCACGAATTCGGTGACACGGTCCACCAGCAGGAACGGGTAGCGGTGCGGCAGATAGCTCATGATCTCGCGCACGTCGATGTGTACTGCGGCGTTGTCGGTGTTGTTAACTGCGTCGGTCATGCTTGTACGTCCTTGTTCTGTTGCACTTCTTTTAGTGCTTTTTCAAGTTGTTTGACACGGGTAACCAGCTGATCCAGGTGCCGCAGGTGCGAAGCATTGGTCAACCAGTCTTTATAAGTGGAAAGCGGGAACGACGACGCGTAGTTGTCGGCGTTGCGAATGGACTTGGACACCAGGGTGCCGCCACCGATATGGGTGCGATCGGCGATCTCGATATGGCCGACCATCATCGCGGCACCGCCGATGGTGCAGTTGGCGCCGATCTTGGTGCTGCCGGCGATGCCGGCGCAGCCGGCGATGGCGGTGTGGGCGCCGATTTCCACGTTGTGCGCCACCTGCACCAGGTTGTCGATTTTGGCATCCCGGCGAATGATGGTGTCGGTCAGCGCGCCGCGGTCGATGGTGGTATTGGCACCAATCTCCACGTCGTCCTCGATGATCACACGCCCGGTCTGCGGAATCTTGAACCAGCTGTCACCGGCCCAGGCCAGACCGAAGCCGTCGGCGCCGATTACCGTGCCGCTGTGCACGCCGACGCGGTTGCCCAGCCGGCAGCCGTGGTAGACGGAGACATTGGGGTACAGCACCACGTCGTCGCCCAGCACCACGTCGTCACCCAGCACCACGCCCGGGTGCAGGATGCAGCGTTCGCCGATCACCACGTTGCGACCAACGCTGACCAGCTCACGCACCTCGGCGCTGGCGGCAATGCGCGCGCCCTCGCCGATCACCGCGCGCGGATGAATGCCGGCGCGAGCGTGGGCCGGCGGGTTGAACAGCGTCGCCACCTTGGCAAAATACAGGTATGGATCGGCCACCAGAATCAGGCTACGCCCGGCGGCGGCAGCTTCCTCGGCCAGTGCCGGCTTGACGATGATCGCGCCAGCCGTGGCCGTCGCCAGCTGGCTGCGGAACTTGGGGTTGGCCAGAAAGGTGATTTCCTGTGCCGTCGCCTCGCCCATCGGGGCCAGGCGGCCGATGTCGCGGTCTTCGCCGCGCAGCTCACCGCCCAGCGCGGCGACAATTTGGGAAAGTTTCATCGCTTGTCATCAACAATGAAGCCGACGGCTGTCGGCTTCGGGGTTTCTTGGCGGCTGGCGCTTACTTCTCCAGCTCCTTGAGCACTCTTGGCGTGATGTCGAGCTTGGGACTGACATACACCGCATCCTGCAGTATCAGGTCGAACTGCTCGCGTTCCGCCATCTGCCGGATGATGCGGTTGGCACGCTCCTGCACGGCGGCAAATTCCTCGTTGCGGCGCTGGTTCAGATCGTCGCGAAAATCGCGGGTCTTGGCCTGATACTCGCGCTCGACCGACGCCAGTTCACGCTCCTGCGCCTTGCGCTCGGATTCGTTGTTGCGATTGCGCGCAATCAGCGCTTCCAGCTCCTTGCCACGAGCGGCCAGCCGCTTCAGCTCCTGCTCGCGCAGCGCAAACTCCTTTTCCAGCTTTTTCTGGGCGATGACAGCCGGCGCCGCTTCACGATACACGCGCTCGGTATTGATGTAGCCGATCTTCAGATCGGCGGCCTGCACCCCACCGGCCAGCGCCAGCAGGGTACACAGCACAGCTTTATATAACGCAGGTTTCATCGGCAGTCCTTAGAAGGTCTGGCCCAGCAGGAACTGGAAGCGCTGCACGTCATCGCCCTCTTTCTTGCCCAGCGGGAAGGCATAGCTGAACTTCATCGGTCCGATCGGCGACAGCCATGCCAGGCCGACACCGGTGGAGTAGCGCAAGGCATCGGTCGCGGTGACCGAGGTGTCCTTGTCATCCCACACCGTGCCGGCGTCGAAGAACACGCTAGCACGCAGGCTGCGGTTGTCACGCATGCCCGGGAACGGGAACAGCAGCTCGGCAGAACCGCTCATCTTGCGGGTACCGCCCAGCGCATCGCCGTCGGAATCGCGCAGACCCAGACTGCCACTGTCGTAGCCGCGCACCGAACCGATGCCGCCGACGTAGAAGTTCTGGAAGAACGGCAGGCGCTTGGTCTGGCCATAGCTGTTGGCAAAGCCGACATCGCCGCTCAGGGCGAAGGTGATGTTCTTCGACACCGGCCAGAACCAGCTCTCACTGTGCGTCACGCGGTAGTACTGCAGATCACCGCCCGGCAGGCCCATGTTGACGTTGACGCTCATGCTGTTGCCACGCGTCGGCCACAAAGCGCTATCACGGGTATCGCGCGACCAACCGGCCGTGGCCAGGAAAGTGGTGTTGCGCGCGCCGTTGTCGGCAACGAACTCCTGATACTGATCCGGGCTGTCATCGCTCAGGGTCAGGTTGCTGAATTCAGCGCCCAGACCGAAGTTGATCCGGTCATACTCGGTAACCGGCACCCCGAAGCGCATCATCGCACCGGTGGTGGCGTTCTTGTACAAATCGTAATCGGAGGTATTGGAGTTGTACGGCGTGCTGATGCGGTGATAGACGTCGTAACCGATGCTGATGCCATCCGGGGTGTAGTACGGATCGGTAAACGACACCGCATAGACCTTGGACGACTTGCCCTGGTTGAAGTTGACGGATACCGACTTGCCGGAGCCCAGCACGTTGGACTGCGACACCGAGGCCGACAGCTGCAGGCCATCATCCTGCGCATAGCCGATACCGGCCTGAATGGAACCGGTAGAACGCTCTTTCACGTTTACCAGCATGTCCACCTGGTCCGGCGTATCGGCTACCGGCGGCGTTTCCACTTCCACCGTCTCGAAATAACCCAACAGCTCCAGGCGCTCCTTGCTGCGCTTCACCGCAGCGCCATTGTATTGTGCGCTTTCCAGCTGACGCAGCTCGCGGCGGATCACTTCGTCGCGGGTGCGGGCGTTGCCGGCGATGCTGACACGGCGCACGGTGGTCAAACGGCCCGGATCGACAAAGAAGGTCAGCACCAGGCTCTGCTTTTCCTTGTCGAACTCGGGGGTGACGTTCACGTTGGCAAAGGCATAGCCTTCCGCCCCCAGACGGTCGGACAAGGCGGTAACCGACTCGTTGACCTTCTCGCGATTGAACAGCACACCCGGTGTCACCGTCAGCAGCTTCTTCAGCTCGGCTTCCGGCACTTTCAGATCGCCCGCCAGCCGCACCTCGGACACCTTGTACTGCTGCCCTTCGGAAATGTTGACGGTCAGGTAGACTTCTTTTTTATCGGCACTGATCGACACCTGCGTGGAGTCGATGTTGAACTCGGCAAAACCCTGGTTCAGATAGAAGGCGCGTAGCTTTTCCAGGTCGGCACTGAGTTGCTGACGGGAATACTGGTCGGACTTGGACAGCCAGGTCATGTAGCCGGAAGTGGTCAGCGAGAATTCTTCCAGCAGATCGGCTTCGGCGAAATGGCGGGCACCCACGATATGGATGCTGTTGATCTTGGCAGTCACGCCTTCGACGATGTCCAGCGTGATGGCCAGACGGTTACGATCCAGCTTGGTGATCTGCGGGATGATCTCCACCGAGTACTTGCCCTTGCTGAAGTACTGGCGCTTCAACTCCTGCACCGCCTGATCCAGCAAGCCCTGATCGAAGATGCGCGACTCGGCCAAGCCGTTGTCCTTCAGCGCCTTGACCAGCTGCTCCTTGTTGAATTCCTTGGCGCCGCTGATATCCAGCCGCGAAATAATCGGCCGCTCGCTAACCGACAGCACCACGACATCACCATCGGTTTCAACCCGCACATCATTGAAAAAACCGGTAGCAAACAGCGCCTTGATGGCGGCGGAAGCCTTTTCATCGCTGAAGCTGTCACCCACCTTCAGCGGCAGGTAATTGAAGACGGTACCGGCCTCGGTACGCTGCAGGCCTTCAACCCGAATATCCTTAATGACAAAACCATCGGCCGCCCATACTGGCGACATCAGAACAGCGGAAACAGCAGCGGCAATAAAACGTTTATTCATCTAGTTTTTTTCCCTATTGGGCCAGCAGCCGGGCGAAGTCGTTGAATAGGGCCAGCAGCATGACAGTCATGATGAATGCCATCCCCAAGCGCTGACCGACTTCATAAGCACGCTCCGGGAGCGGCCGCCCCCGAATCAGTTCGACGACATGATACAGCAAGTGCCCACCATCCAATACCGGTATGGGGAGCAGATTGAAGACGCCCAGACTGACACTGATCAGCGCCATAAATTCCAGCAGCGCATCGACACCGGCATCCGCGCTCTTGCCGGCAAATTCGGCGATGGTCAGCGGACCGCTCAAGGCATCCAGCGACACGGTGCCGCCAAACATTGCCAGCATCATGCGTAAGGTGCTGCCGCTCAAGTCTGCGGTACGCTGCAATGCGGCGGCAATGGCGTCGACCACGCCGACATGCTTGCTTTGCAGCAACTGCTGCTGCCACGCCATATCCAGTGCCGGAGCCACCCCGATGCGGCCAACCTGCTGGCCATCCAGCTCCACCGCATCCGGTCGCAGCGACAGCGCCAGCAGCCGCGTGCCGCGCTGCACCTGCAGCTGCATGCCCTTGCCTGGGTGGTTCTGCACCCAGACCACCCATGCCTCCCAGCTGCGAATCGGCTTGCCATCCACCTGCAGCAAGCGGTCACCGGCTTGCAGGCCGGCCCGCGCCGCCGCGCCGCCCGGTTGCACCGCGCCCACCTGCGGCAGATAGCGCACCGGCATCAGACCCAGCTTGACAAACGTGTGTTGATCTAGGGTTTGCAAATTGAAACGCGGCAGATCCAACGGCAGCGACAGCTGTTGCTGCCGGCGCTGGATGCGCAATAGCGGCTTGTCGCCATCGGCGATGACATCGGCAATGCTGCCGCGCAACTCGGTCCAGTCCGCCACCGCACGACCATTCACCGCCAGCACCCGGTCGCCGGGCTGCAGGCCGGCCGCGGCGGCGGCAGTCTGCGCCACCACGGTTCCCACCAGCGGCTGCAGCGTGCTCTGGCTGCCGGACATGGTCCAGGAAAACAGCAGCACCGCCAGCAGCAGGTTGGCCAGCGGGCCGGCCACCACCACGATCATGCGCTGCCATACCGGGCGAGCGTCGAACGCCCGCTCGCGATCCAGCTCCGGCACCTCGCCCTCGCGCGAATCCAGCATGCGCACGAAGCCACCCAGCGGCACCAGCGCGATGCGCCACTCGGTGTCGCCGCGCTGCCAGGAAAACAACTTGCGACCGAAGCCGATGGAAAAGGTCAGCACCTTGACGCCGCAGGCGCGAGCGGCAAGGAAGTGGCCGAATTCGTGAAAGGTCACCAGCACGCCGATGACCAGCAGAAAGGCCAGGATGGTCATCAGACTATCCAGCCCTGAACCAGGCTACGTACCATGGCATCTTTCTCCAGCAGGCTGTCGAGGTCGCCGCTCGGCGCCAGATCGGCCTGCGCCAGTGTGCGCTCGATCAGCTGCGGAATCTGCAGGAAGGCGATGCGACCCTCGAGGAAGGCCGCCACCGCCACTTCGTTGGCCGCATTAAGCACCGCAGAAGCATCGCCGCCGGTGCGCAGACTGTCAAACGCCAAGCGCAGACAAGGGAAGCGCTCGAGATCCGGCGGCTCGAAAGTCAACGCCGACAACGCCATGAAGTCCAGCGGCGCCACCGGCGCGGTGATGCGCTGCGGCCAGGCCATGGCGTAGGCAATGGGGGTGCGCATGTCCGGTGTGCCCAGCTGGGCGATCACCGAGCCATCCTGGTAGCGCACCATGGAATGGATCACGCTCTGCGGGTGCACCACCACCTTGATGCGTTCGGCCGGAGTGGCGAACAGCCAGTGCGCCTCGATCACCTCCAGCCCCTTGTTCATCAGCGAGGCGGAATCCACCGATATCTTGCGCCCCATCACCCAGTTGGGGTGGCGGCAGGCGTCCTCGGCGCTCACCTGCTGCAGCTGCTGCAGGCTGTGCTGGCGGAACGGGCCACCGGAAGCGGTCAGGATCAGTTCTTCGATACCGGCAGCGGCGTGGTCGCCAGCAAAACCGGCCGGCAACGACTGGAACAGCGCATTGTGTTCGCTGTCCACCGGCAGCAGCGCAGCACCGCCGCGGCGTACCGCCTGCATGAACAGCTCGCCGGCCACCACCAGCGATTCCTTGTTGGCCAGCAGGATGCGCTTGCCGGCCAGCGCGGCGGCAACGGTTGGCCGCAAGCCGGCGGCGCCGACGATGGCCGCCATTACCATGTCCACTTCACCGGCGGTCGATACTGTTTCCAGCGCCGCGGCGCCGTGCAGCACTTCGGTGTGGCTGCCAGCGGCGGCCAGGCGGTTGCGCAGCAGTGCCGCGGCAGCGACATCCACCAGCACGGCGAAGGCCGGGCGGAAGCGCTGGCACTGCTCGAACAGCTTGTCCACCTGGCTGTTGGCAGCCAGTGCGTAGACCTGGTAACGCTCCGGGTGCATGGCCACCACATCCAGCGTATTGCCGCCGATGCTGCCGGTAGAACCCAGAACGGTGATTTTTTGAATCGTCATGATGCCCTTAGGACGAAAGGTGCTCAGGCAAACAGGGTATACAGGGCGGCGGAAACGGACAGCACGGCAATCAGGCTGTCGATGCGGTCATACACGCCGCCGTGGCCCGGCAGCAGCTTGCTGCTGTCCTTGATGCCGGCGCTGCGCTTGAACCAGGACTCCAGCAGATCACCCACCACGCTAACCGCGGTGAGGCCCAGCGCCAACGGCAGCAGCAGCGACAACGGCAGCTCCAGCTGCAGCCAGCCCAGGCGGGTAACCGCCCACACGTAGACGGCCACACCCAGCACAGCACCGGCCACACCCTCCCAGCTCTTGCCGGGGCTGATCGCCGGCGCCAGCTTGCGGCGGCCAAAGGCCTTGCCGGCGAAATAGGCGGCAATATCTGCAATCCACACCAGACCCATCACCGCGAACAGCTGGGTGGCGCTGGCCGCGTTATCGTCCGGCCGCCAGGCGATGAAGCCCAGCCAGGCCGGCAGCATCAGCAAGCAGCCCAGCAGCATGGCCTTGCCGCCGCGCGGCATCGCCCAGCGGCGCGACAGCCACAGCGGCGCCAGCAGCAGCCACACCGGCAGCGACAACAGCAGCAGCAACTTGCTCACCACGGCAAAACTCGCGGCCGGCAGCTGGTAAATACCCGCCGCCAGCAAGGAGCTGAACAGCAGATAAGCGGCTTGCGGCCAACCTTTGATGCCGGCCATGCGCGAGAATTCCCACAATGCCAGGCCGACAACCAGCCAGGCAAACGCCGCCCACAGCGGCGCGGACAGGTAAAACACTGCGCCCAGCATGATGGGTAGCAGCAGCAACGCCGTAATGACGCGGGTTATCAGCATGAATCAGCCTCGGCGATGGGCTTGCGGCAGTTGTTCACTGGTGCGACCAAAACGGCGCTCGCGGCTGCGGAAGGAGGACAATGCAGCCTCCAGCGCTTCCTTGCCGAAGTCCGGCCACAACAGATCGGTGAAATACAGCTCGGCATAGGCCAGCTGCCACAGCAGGAAGTTGCTGATGCGCTGCTCGCCGCCGGTGCGGATGAACAGGTCCGGCTCCGGCGCGTAGGCCATCGACAGGTTGGCCGCAAGACCGGCCTCGTCGATCTGCGCCACACCTTGAGCATGCAGGCGGTTGACGGCCTGCAGCACATCCCAGCGGCCACCGTAGTCGGCGGCGATGGTCAGCACCAGGCCGCTATTGGCAGCGGTTTTGGCTTCGGCAGCATCGATGCGCTGGCGGATGGCGGCGGAAAAACGCTCGCGTGCGCCGATGACGCGCAACTGGATATTGTTCTGATGCAGGCGCTCGACTTCGCGGTCCAGCGCCACGAAGAACAGCTCCATCAGAAAATTGACTTCATCCGCCGGGCGGCGCCAGTTCTCGGTAGAGAACGCGAACAGGGTCAGATAGCCGACACCCAGATCGATACAGGTCTTGACGGTGTCGCGCACCGCGTCGAGGCCGCGCTTGTGGCCTGCCACGCGCGGCAACAGCCGCTTCTTGGCCCAGCGGCCATTGCCATCCATGATGATGGCAATGTGCCGGGGCACAACCTGTACCGCCGGCACGCTTTGCGTGGAACTTGCAAACACGCAATGCTCCTTACACGGCCATCAGTTCGGTTTCTTTGGCGGCCAGGGCCTTGTCGACTTCGGCAATGTACTTGTCGGTGAACTTCTGCACGTCGTCCTGACCGCGGCGCTCGTCGTCCTCGGTGATTTCCTTGTCCTTGAGCAGATTCTTTAGGTCGTTGTTGCAGTCGCGGCGCACGTTGCGGATCGACACGCGGGCACCTTCGGCCTCGCTGCGCACCACCTTGATCAGGTCCTTGCGGCGTTCTTCGGTCAGCGCCGGCATCGGCACGCGGATAATCTCGCCCATGGAGGACGGATTCAGGCCCAGGTCGCTGTCGCGGATGGCTTTTTCCACCTTGGCCGCCATGCTCTTTTCCCATGGCTGCACGCCGATGGTACGGGCATCGATCAGGGTAACGTTGGCCACCTGGTTAACCGGCACGTCACTGCCGTAGTAATCGACCATCACATGATCCAGCAGGCCGGTGTGAGCACGGCCGGTACGCACCTTGGCCAGGTCGGTCTTGAAGGTTTCCAGCGACTTTTGCATGCGCTGTTCAGCCGACTTTTTAACGTCGTTGATCATGATTACTCCCATTGCATTCTGAAAAACAAGGCGGAAAGCGGCCCGGGGCCGTTTCCGCCTATGTGGAATCACTAAATCAGCAGTGTACCAGCGTGCCTTCGTCTTCGCCAAGCACGACACGGGTCAGCGCACCCTGCTTGAAAATGCTGAATACCTTGATATTCAGGTGCTGGTCACGGCACAAGGCGAAGGCCGTCGCGTCCATCACTTTCAGGTTGCGCGAAATGGCTTCGTCGAAGGTCAGGGTTTGATAGCGCACGGCATCCGGGTTCTTTTTCGGATCGTCAGTGTAGACGCCGTCCACCTTGGTGGCCTTCAGCATGATGTCCACGTTCATTTCCATGCCACGCAGCGCTGCCGCGGTGTCGGTGGTAAAGAACGGGTTGCCGGTGCCGGCGGCAAAAATCACCACCTTGCCTTCTTCCAGATACTGCATCGCCTTGCCGCGCACGTACGGCTCGGCAATCTGCTGCATGGTCAGCGCGGATTGCACACGGGCAATCAGGCCGGCCTTGGTCATGGCATCCTTCAGCGCCAGTGCATTCATCACCGTCGCCATCATGCCCATGTAATCTGCGGTAGCGCGATCCATGCCGGAAGCGGCCGGTGCAACGCCACGGAAAATGTTGCCACCACCAATCACGATGCCGACTTGCACACCCAGATCAACCACATCCTTGATCTGAGCCACGATCTGCTCGATCGTGTTGCGGTTAATCCCGTAGCTGTCATCACCCATCAGGGCTTCGCCGGACAATTTCAGCAGGATGCGCTTGTAAGCGGGAACTTGGCTCATGATTACCTCTGGCAATAGGTTTGAATTCTGTTTGCGAAACGGCACCCTGTTTTGCAGGGTGCCGTTCCAGGTACAACGCGACTACGAATTACAGCTTGGCGGCAGCAGCCACTTCAGCAGCGTAGTCTACAACCTTCTTCTCGATGCCCTCACCCACCACGAACATGGCGAATGCTTTCACGGAAGCGGATTTTTCAGCCAGCAGCTTTTCAACGGTCACGTCCGGGTTCTTGACGAACGGCTGACCAACCAGGGTCACTTCCGCCAGGAACTTGTTCACGCGGCCTTCAACCATCTTGGCAACGATGTCGGCCGGCTTGCCGGATTCGGCAGCTTGCGCGGTGTAGATCTTGCGCTCTTGTTCCAGGGTTTCGGCCGGAACTTCAGCCTTGGAAACGCAGATCGGCTTGGAAGCGGCAATGTGCATGGCCACGTCCTTGCCCACTTGCTCTTCGCCTTTGAAGTCGACGATAACGCCGATCTTGGCACCGTGCAGGTAGGTAGCGATGGCACCGTCGGTTTCGTAACGTACGAAACGGCGGATAGTCATGTTCTCGCCCAGCTTGGCAATGGCTGCCTTGCGGGTTTCTTCCACCGACTGGCCGTCAACTTCAACGGCAGCCAGGGCTTCAACATCAGCCGGGTTGGCCGCAACAACTGCTTTGGCAGCTGCGGTAGCCAGGGCGATGAAGGTCGGGTCTTTGGCTACGAAGTCAGTTTCGCAGTTCACTTCCACCAGGGCGCCAACGCCGCCAGCAACGAAAGAACCGATGATACCTTCTGCAGCGACACGGCCAGCCATCTTGGAAGCCTTGTTGCCGGACTTGATGCGCAGGATTTCTTCAGCCTTGGCAGCGTCGCCATCGGCTTCTACCAGTGCCTTCTTGCACTCCATCATGCCCAGACCAGTCGCAACGCGCAGGTCGGATACCATCTTTGCGGTGATTTCCGCCATGACTAACTCCTTAAAAATAAATACGTCCCGGAGGATTTAAAAAAAGGGGCTTTCGCCCCTTTTCGCCAAGTGCTTACTCGGCGGCTGCTTCGGCAGCAGCTACGATTTCCTGCAGCGACTGCGCGCGGCCTTCCAGTACGGCGTCGGCAATGCCGCGAGCGTACAGACGGATGGCACGGCTGGAGTCGTCGTTACCCGGAATTACGTAATCAATGCCTTCCGGCGAGTTGTTGGTATCAACCACGCCAATAACCGGGATACCCAGTTTCTTGGCTTCAACGATGGTACCTTTCTGGTAGCCGGTATCGATAACGAAGATCGCGTCCGGCAGACCTTTCATATCCTTGATACCGCCCAGCGAACGCTCCAGTTTTTCAACTTCGCGCTGCATATCCAGCAGTTCTTTCTTGTTGAAACCGGACTGGTCGCCAGCTTCGAGCTGGGCACGCTTGTCTTCAAGACGCTTGATGGACTGCTTCACGGTCTTGTAGTTGGTCAGCATGCCGCCCAACCAGCGATGATCCACGAACGGAACGCCAGCACGGCTGGCTTCTTCGCGGACGATCTCACGCGCCTGACGCTTGGTACCCACGAACAGCACGGTACCCTTGTTGGCAGCCAGACGACGCACATAGTCCTGAGCCTGCACGAACAGCGGCAGGGTTTTTTCCAGGTTGATGATGTGAATCTTGTTGCGGCTGCCAAAGATGTACTGAGCCATCTTCGGGTTCCAGAAGCGGGTTTGGTGGCCGAAGTGTACGCCGGCCTCAAGCATTTGACGCATGGTCACATTGGTGGACATTCTTTAATCTCCAAAAGGGTTAAGCCTCCATCCGTACAGTCAACCCTTGCGGGCACCCTATTGCGTACGGATGTGCGTAATTTCCCCCGGAATTGAGGGAACTCGCAATTGTAGCATCAGCGCAAATCCGCGCTCAAGCCCCATCCTGCTCTTCCCGCTCGCGAATGCGCTGCCTATGCCTGCGCAGCTTGATCCACAGCAGCAGCCAGGTGGGCAAGAAACCCAGCAACAGCAGCACCATCAGCGACTGCACGACCGAGTTCTGCCCCACCGCCAGCATCAATACAAAGTACAACCAGCCTATCAGCACCAAATACATATCAAACAACCGTTTGAAATTTATCGAAGATTGCGACAAGAATAGCGCACTACCACGCACTACACAGGGCTGACCACATGCAAACCCGCTTCACTCAGACATTCGGCGTCGCCAGACCGCTGCTCTGCCCCGGCATGAGCTACATCGCCACGCCGGAACTGGTGGCCGCCACCTGCAACGCCGGCGGCCTGGGCATCCTCGCCACCGGGCCGCTCAGCGCCGAGCAGACGCGCCAGGCCATCCGCCGTATCCGCGAACTTACCGACCAGCCGTTCGGCATCGGCTGCACGCTGATGATGCCGGGTGCACAGGAGAACGCCGAAGTCGGCCTGCAGGAGCAGGTGCCGGTGATCAACTTCTCGCTGGGCAAGGGCGACTGGATCGTGCAGCGCGCCCACGCCTACGGCGGCAAGGTGATTGCCACCGTGGTCAGCGAGAAGCACGCGCAGTCTGCGGCCAACGTTGGCGTGGATGCGCTGCTGGTTACCGGCCACGAGGCCGCCGCCCACGGCGGCGAAGTCACCTCGCTGGTACTGATTCCCGCCATTCGTCGCCTCACCGACTTGCCGATCATCGCCGCCGGCGGCTTTGGCAGCGGCCAGGGGCTGGTAGCGGCACTGGCGCTGGGCGCCGATGCCGTCGCCATGGGCAGCCGCCTCGCCATGACCCGTGAAAGCCCGGTGCACCAGACCACCAAGGAGATGATTCGCCAGCGCACGGTGGCGGACACCCTGTATTCGAAAAACTTCGACGGCCTGTGGTGCCGGGTGATGGACAGCCCCGCCGCCCGCCGCGCCACCCGCAAGCCGCTGGGCCTGCTGCAGGCAGCCTGGCGCGCGGCCGGCGCGGCACGCAAACTGCAGACGCCGCTGCTGAAGGTGGTACTGGGCGGCATGCTGCGCCAGCCGCAGCAACTGCGACAGCTGGCGCAGTTCGGCGCCGCCACCGAGTCCATCCGCCTGGCCATCGAAGACGGCGACCACCAGCGCGGCGTGCAGCTCATCGGCCAGGTGCAGGGCTTGATCGATGACGTACCCAGCGTCGCCGAACTGTTCCAGCGCCTGGAAGACGAAGCACAGCAATGCCGCCAGCAGCTGGGCGCGCTGTAAATAAATAGCAACGGCATTGTCGGAATAAACGATAACGATTATCATTTGATACTATTATCGCCATGTGCCAGCCACCACGGCGCGCACCTTCCGACAGGAGTCCGCATGCTACGGCCCGCCTATAACCTGCAATACCAGCCAGCCGCCACCCACGATGCACCGGCTCGCACCATCAACCTGCAGCTGCCGGCCAACCGCCTCAGCATCGTCAGCGGCGGCAGTGCCGGCGAGCGCAGCCGGCTGCTGGCAGCGCTCGCCGGTCGTCACGACGGCGTACACGGCCAACTGTTCGGCCAACCCGCCTGCCCACAAAGCCTGCAACAACTGACCTGCCGCAGCGCCGAATGTGAGGATGGCTGCCGCCAGACGCTGCACCGCTACGTACTGCAAGGGCGTCAGCCGCACGGCTTCTGGTGGCCGCGCCATGATGCACACGATTTGCAGGTCGTCGAGCTGCTGCTGCGCGAGCTGGGCCTGGTGCCGCTTTCCCAGCAGCGGCTGTGCCAGCTGGATGCCACCACCCGGCAACTGGCCAGCGTGGCCCGCAGCCTGGCCGCCGCCGCCCCCATCGTGCTGTTGGACGAACCACTACCCGCCGCGCAGCCCGCCACCCGTTACCAGTTGCTGACACGGCTGCAACGGTTGGCGCGCACCGGCCGCACCATCGTGCTGAGCCTGGCCGATGCCGTACTGGCCGCCGAGCTGGCCGACTGCCTGCTGGACCTGGACGCGGCCCCGGCGGCACGCAGCGGCCTGCCGCATGCCGCCTGACTTGGTGCCGCACCGCCGCCAGGCGTAGAATCCGTGCATCCCAGCCCAAACGGCCTGCCATGAGCCTGCACCTTCCCGCCAGCCCAGATCCGCAACTCCCGATGCAATGGTGCGTTTTCGATGGCAACGGCCTGTACCTTGCCGCCGAACAGCTGCCGACCAGCGCCCCGCCACAACACACCGGCGCCCGCTACATCGGCCACAACGCTGCGGCCAACCTGTTCGCCACCGAACTGCTGGGGCCGGCGCCAGCCAACTGGCAACAGGTCAGTCTGCGCCAGGCGCTGCTGACCCTGCCGGCCGAATACACCCCGCTGCTGGCACGCGCCGCCCAGCTACGCCGCTTCGAGCACACCCACCGCTACTGCGGCGCCTGCGCCGGGCCGCTGCTGCCCAACAGCCACGACCACGGCAAGCACTGCCCCAGCTGCGGCGAGCTGTACTACCCGCGGCTGTCGCCGGCGATGATGGTGCTGATCTACCGCGGCCGCGAAGTGCTGCTGGCGCGCAGCCCGCAATTCGCACCCGGCATGTACAGCGCGCTGGCCGGCTTTGTCGAGGCCGGCGAAAGCGTGGAGGAATGCGTGCACCGCGAAGCGTTCGAAGAAGTCGGCGTACGCCTGCGCGCGCTGCGCTACATGCGCTCGCAATCCTGGCCGTTCCCGCATTCGCTGATGCTGGCCTTCGTCGCCGAGTACGACAGCGGCGACATCACCCCGCAAGCCGGCGAGATCGAAGACGCCGCCTGGTTCGACGTCGACCGCCTGCCGCTCACCCCGCCGCCGCGCTCGATTGCGCATTTCCTGCTGCTGGATCACCTGTCCAGCCTGCAGCACGGCCCGCGCTGAGCAGCAAACCGGCCGCGGCACAGGCAGCCATGTGTTGCACGGCTGGTTCCAGATGAAACGCCGCACCGGCCCTGTCCGCGTTAACACTTCAACAAACCACGTTCACGTTTTACTATCGACCGACATATAAAACGACCAGCACATTTTAAAGATCAACACCAAGCTGGCGCCCACCCAACCTACAAGTACTTCAGCAAGGAAAAACAACTATGGGGAAACTCTCACTGGCACAGCGCCTGGGCCTTGGTTTTGGCGCTGTCATTCTGCTGCTGGTTCTCGGTTCGGCATTCACCCTCTACCGCCTGACCACCATTCAATCCCGCGTCTCCGAACTGGTGGAGTACCGCATCCCGGTGATCCAGAACTCCCGCACCCTCAGCGGGGCGCTACTGGCATCCACCAACGCCGCGCGCACCATCCTGCTGGAAAGCGACGACAAGCTGGTGGAAGAAAAGATGGCCATCCTGAAAAACTCGGTGACGGTGGCGCGCACCCAGTACGAGCAGATGAAGGCCATCTCGCGCGACGCCTCCGAAGTGGAGCTGGTCGGCAAGATCGGTAAATCGCTGGGCGAATTCACCGGCCTGGTCGACAAGCTGCTGCCGATGATCACCCGCCAGAAGTGGGATGCCTCGATCATCGTCAGCGAAAAACTGGAGCCGCAGGAAAAACTGCTGGGCATCCAGCTGGACAAGCTGATCGCCTATCACACCAAGGTGATGGAAGAACAGAAATCCAGCACCACCAGCACCCTGCGCGACACCATGGTGGCATCGCTGCTGGCGATCGTGGTCAGCGTAGGTGCCAGCATCTTCGTGGCGCTGCTGATTGCCCGTACCCTCACCCGCCAGCTGGGCGGCGAGCCGGACTATGCGGCCAACGTGATGAAGGAAATCGCCCACGGCAACCTGGGTGTAGAAGTGAAAATCCGCAAGGGTGACAACAGCTCGCTGCTGTACAACCTGTCGCGCATGACCAAGGAGCTGAACGACGCGCTGCACACGGTGGAACGCAGCGTGCAGGAAAGCGCCGCCGCATCCGGCGAGCTGCAGAACACCATGCAGCGCCTGATGACCCGCTCCGAAGAGCAAAACCGCGCCGCCGACGACATGGTCAGCGTGATCCAGCAGATGGCGGTGGGCGTGCAGGAACTGCACCGCAGCGCCGACGACACCGAGGCCGCCGCCCGCTCCGCCAGCGGCGAAGCGCAACAGGGGGTGGAAGTGATCAAGGGCGCAGTGCGCGAGATGGACGCCATCAGCACCCTGATCAAGGAAACCTCCGGCAGCATCAACGAGCTGGGCCGCCAGTCGCAGACCATCGACAACATCGTGTCGGTGATTCGTGACGTTGCCGACCAGACCAACCTGCTGGCACTGAACGCCGCCATCGAAGCCGCCCGCGCCGGCGAACAGGGCCGCGGCTTCGCCGTGGTGGCCGACGAAGTGCGCAAGCTGGCCGAGCGCACCACCAAGGCCACCGGCGAGATCGCCGCCATGATCGGCGCCATCCGCATCAGCGCCCAGCAGGCGGTGGAAGCGATGAACCAGTCGGTGGAACGTGCGCACACCAGCGCTACCCAGGGCCAGCTGGCCGGCCAGTCCATCGTGGCGATCCAGAACGGCACCGACAATGTCGGCCAGAGCGTGCAAGGCATCGCCAGCGCGCTGTCGGAGCAGGCGCGCTCCGGCGAGCAGGTGTCGCGCGAGGTGCAGCGCATCACCTCCATCGCCCAGCGCAACCGCGATGCGGCCAACGAGGCCGCCTCTGCAGCCGCGCGCATGAGCGAGCTGACCGAGGAAATCAGCCGCAGCTTCCGCCGCTTCCAGACTACCTGAGCGCCCGCCCGCGCCCTGCCAAGCCGCTGCCCGTGCAGCGGCTTTTTCATGTCAGCAGCCGCAGCAGGCACGGCGCGGCGCAGGCGGAGCCCAGCCGCAACGCCACCGCCGGGCGCCTAACGCCGTTCGCCCGGCCAAGCGCCCGCCCCGCTCGCCCTTGGCCGTACAATTTGTTGCTTGACGCCACCCGCCCGCGACGGCACAAACAGCGACTTGCTTGAAGAGGCGGCACATGCACCATCTGCAAACCATTTATCACCTGCAACCCCGCGCCAGCGCCCGGGTGCAGCAGCGGCTGGCGGTACGCGGCATCGTGGCGCGCGGGCGCGAACTGTTGCTGCTGTACACCGGCCGTTACGACGACTACAGCCTGCCCGGCGGCGGCGTGGAGGCGGACGAGGACCACGCGCTGGCACTGGCACGCGAACTGGCGGAAGAAACCGGCGCGCGCGAGGTCAGCATCCAGCGGCCATTCGGGCTGATCGACGAATTCCGCCCGCCGCGCGGCGACTACGACGTGCTGCACATGCTGTCGTATTGCTATGTCTGCCGGATCGCCGACACGTTGGCCGCACCGCAGATGGAAGCCTACGAAATCAAGAACCGCATGGAGGCGCGCTGGCTGGACGTGGACGCCGCCATCGCCCACAACGAGGCGGTGATGCAGCGCGGCGCGGCCGGCATGGGGCTGTCCATCGTACGCGAAACCGTGCTGCTGAAACTCATCGCCCAAGCGCTGGACGGCGGCCGGCTGTAGACGCCGCCACGCAACGGCCAGGAAAACGGCGCCGGCAGCATGCTCGCAGCCCACGGCTGCGCACCGCTGCCGGCGCCGTTTGTCGGCTGGCCGGCTATTTCACCGGAATCATCAGATGCTGGTACGGCGTGCCCGGCCACATCACGTACGGCACCGAGGTATCCGGCGCGGCTTCCTTGGGATACATGTCGTAGAAAGCCGGCTCGGCGCCGACAATCATCACGTGCGGCCCGGTTTTCACCCAGTGGTTCTGCGCGTCCGGCTTGCTGGCGTAGGGGTCGGTATTGCTGGCATCGGTACCGCCGGACAGCATGTACATCAGGCCGATCTTGCCGGCCGGCGGTGTGGAGTGGCCGATCCAGGCCATCGCCCAGCCCATCGCGGCCTTGTCCATGCACATCGGGTCATGGCCGGGGGTGGCCGGGTTGTCCGGCATGCAGGTAAAGCCGTTGCTGCCCTGGCGCAGCGTGCGCATCTTGCCATCCGCCTCCATCGTCACGATGCTGGCCGTGGCCGCCACCTTGCGCGGCGCCGCGCTCATCGCGCTCTTGATCATCTGCCGTTCGCCGGCCGGTGATGCCTGCGCGGCAGGCAGCTGGATCAGGGTGGCCAACCCCAGGGCAATGGCCAGACAGCGGTGTGTCAAAGCCGGTGTCGACATGATCACTCCTTTGCGATTCAACGGGTGTATACCCGGCTGCCGGCACGGCTGTGTGTAACACCTGGATTGTGCAGAGAACAGTGCACGGCGCTCGCCTTCTCGAGCTGGCAGCCGGGAGCTGAAAACGGAAGGCGCGACACCGCGACAAGTGCGCCTTAAGTGTAGGCAACGCCCGGGCAAGATCAACCGGCCCGCCAACACCTGCGCCGGCCGCCACTGGCAACCCCACGCTGGCGGCCAACCTTGCCGCCACAATGACCAAGGCCCTGCGCTGGCAGGGCCTTGCACTTGGCACCGTGGGCAGCGGCGCGGTTACTCGGCGGTGGTCGGATCGATCATGCCGCGCACCTGCGACACCCGGTTGGCCGGAAAGCCGCCCCGGCGCGCATGCTCCCGCACCAGCTCCTCGTTGGGGGCGATGTACACGCAGTACACCTTGTCGTCGGTGACATAGCTTTCCAGCCACTGCACGCTCGGCCCCAGCTCCTGCAGCACCCCGCAGGACTTGGCCGAGATACCCTGCAGCTCGGCGGCGCTGAGTTTGCCCGCCCCCGGTATCTCCCGTTCAATCACATACTTCGGCATGACAGTCTCCTGCTGGACCAACACCACTGGCGGCTGCGCCCGCAGCGCCTGTGCTCAGCATAGCTGCCTGCGCCGGCAATGGCGGGGAGATTGCGGCACCCGGCCCGCGGCCAACGTTGGCCGCACGCTCAATCGGCCGGTGGTCCTTTCTTCAGCTGCTTCATGAAGGCGCCGAAATGCGGCCGCAGGTCGGCAAACAGCGGGTGATCCTTGTTTTCCAGCATCACCTCGCCAAACAGTTTCAGGCCGATAGCGAAGGCGTCGGTATTGATGCCGGCCAGATCGCTGCGCTGGCGCAGGCGCTGCGCGATCTGGAACAGGTCGTCGTGGTTGCCCGCTTCGAACTGCAGCGGCGCATCGTAAGCGGACGGCTCACCGTTGGCGGTGGCCAGGTGCTCCACGGTCAGGCGGTAGCGATGTTGTTTCATGATGATTATCCATGGTGAAGGCTTGCGGCCAGCCGGTTGGCGGCCACGGGATTAGCGCATGTGGAACAGCTCCTGGTGAAAGCGTGCCGCCGGCAGGCCCAGCGCCAGCAGTTTGTCGCGCAGCTGCCGGCCAAAACCGGCCGGGCCGCAGAACCAGATATCGGCCTCGCGCCAGTCCGGCACGGTACGGGTCAGCCGTTCGGCATCCAGCCGGCCGTCGTGCGGCTGGCACAACAGGTGCAAGTCCACGCCGGCGGCACGCGCCGCGACGGCCAGGCGTGCCATGCTGGCGGCGTCGTAATCGCTGCTGGCGTGGAAAAAGTCGATCTGCTGGCGGCCAGGCTGGCTGGCCAGCGCCTGCAGCCGGGCGACGAACGGCGTCACGCCGATGCCGCCGCTGATCCAGATCTGGCGCCGGTGCGCGCCGGCAAAGGTAAAGCGGCCGTACGGACCTTCCAGCTGGATGCGGTCGCCCACCGCCAGCGTGTGCGGCAGGGTACGGGTGTAGTCGCCCAGCGCCTTGATCAGCAGTTGCACCCGGCCGTCACCCTGCCAGGCCGAGGCCAGTGTGAACGGGTGCGCGCCTTCCTGCGGATCGAAGGTAACGAAAGCGAACTGCCCGGCCTGATGCCCCGGCCAGGCCTTGTCCAGCTGCAGCTCCACCGCCAGCACCTTGAGTTCCGGCTGATAGCTCAGCGCGCTGATGTGCCCGGCGGTGCGCGGCTGGCCGCGGTGACGGCGCAGCAGCGACAGCAGCGCGGACATACTGCCCCCGCCCATCAGCAGCGCTAGCAGCCAGCCGCTAGGCGTGGTCCAGTTGCCGAACTGCAGCAGTACCACGGCATGAAACACCAGCACTAGGTAGGCAAGCGGTAGCAGGCGGTGCAGCTGGGCAAAGCGGCGGTACGGCACCAGCTTGACCAGCGCCACCAGCATCAGGGCGGCCGCAGCATAAAACGCCCACTCACCCAGGCTTTCGGCGCTGTGACGCAGCGACATCAACAGCTGCTGCAAGCTGCCGTCCGGCAAGTGCAGCGGCGGCCGGCGCGGGCGCCCGCCGCGAATCAGCCCCAGCACCGCCAGCCATTTGGGGCTTTGCGTCAGCGCCCAGTGGCTGAGCGACAGCAGCAGCCCGGCGATGCCCAGCCATTTGTGCAGCCGGTACATCTTGTCCAGCCCGCCCAGGCGCGTTTCCAGCCAGGTTGGCCGCATCGCCAGCAGCATGGCGATGCTCATCACCGTCATACCCAGCACTCCGCTGTACTGGATCAGGACATTGCGCCAGGCAATGAAGTTGGGCTGCCCGCCCAGGGCGGCGGGGTTGCTGGCCAGCCACAACAGCGACGCCAGCGCCAGCGCGCCCCAGAAAAACCATGTGATCCTGCGCATGTCTCTTACCTTGCAAGCAAATACCGAATGGTGGCAGCCTAATCGCCACATATCTTTCTCGCAAGATAACTACACAACCGTTAACATCTTGCCGCCACCGTTAACAACTCCGGCAAGGAAACCGCCGATGCGCCAGAAAAACCGCATGCAGGATCACCAGTGGGACAGCGCGCTGGACCCGCAGACCGTGCCGCTGTTCTTGCAGCTGCAATGGGCACAGGCGCAGTCGCTGCTGACCATGCGCCCGATGCTGGCGAAATTCGCGCTGAGCGCGGTGGAGTTCGACGTGCTGGCCACGCTGCGCAACGCCCCCGCCCCGCACCAGCTGACGCCGTCGGCGATTCAGGCGGCGGTGGTGATCAGCTCCGGCGGGTTGACCAAGGTGATGCTGCAGCTGGAGGCGCGCGGCCTGGTTACGCGCCAGCAGCAGGAGCACGATCTGCGGGTCAAGCCGGTGTGTCTCAGCGCCGCGGGCAGCAGCCTGATCGAAGCCGCCATGATGGAAACCGTGGCCGACACCGGCCAGTGGCTGCGCGCACGGCTGGACGCCGCGGAAATCGCGCAGCTGACGCAGTTGCTGGCGCGGCTGGCCGACTAGCGCCGGCACTGCGGCCAACGTTGGCCGCAGGCAAAGCATTTGCCCGCGCCGCCGCCGCGCGCTGCAGATGCCCCATCGCCGCGCGCACAGCGCCAGGCAGGCGGCACTCAGGCCGTGGACAAAGTCACCTGGTTACGGCCGGCGTATTTGGCGTGATACAGCGCGGTATCCGCCGCGTAGATCAGCTGCTCCAGCTCGGCATCGCTCGCCGCCGCCGCGGCCACGCCGATGCTGACGGTGATGCGGATGCTGCCGCCCTGCGGCAATGGCACCTCCGCCTGCTGCACCCGCTGCCGGATGCGCTCGGCCACCTCCAGCGCATCGTGCGCGTCCATCGCCTGCAGCAGGGCCACGAACTCCTCGCCACCCCAGCGGCAGAACAGGTCGTTGCGCCGCAACACGTCCTGCATGATCGCCGTCAGCTGCCGCAGCACCGCATCGCCCATGGCATGGCCATGCTCATCGTTGACGCGCTTGAAGAAGTCGGCATCCATCATCAGCAGCGCCACCCCCTGCCGCTGGCGCTGGGCACTGGCAATCAGCCCGGAGGCGCCGTCGCGGAAGGCGCGCCGGTTCATCGCCCCGGTCAGCGGATCCTGCATCGCCATCTCCGCCAGTTGCTGCCGCAGCTGGTAGCTGTGCACGTATTCGCGATACAGCGCGTACTGCGCGGCGATAGCCAGGCCGGTCGCCGGCCAGATCTGCACCGCGTACAGCAGGTGGGGAAAGGCCAGCTGCGGGTTGAGCAGCGCCTGCAGGTGCGGGCCGAGGGAAAACAGGATGTGCGCGATCATGATCAGCGGAAACGACAGCCCCTGCAGCACCAGAAAGCCGGCCATCTGGAAATACATATAGCCGCCGATGCCATAGATGAAACCATCGTGCAGCCGCAGCAGAATGTCGAAAAACAGCACATCGAACAGGAAAGCGGCGGCAAAGATCATCAGCCGCGAATGGCGCAGCGACAGCGCCGGGTGCGCCATACCCCAGGCCACCCCGAACGCCAGCAAGCCCATGACGAGGCGCAGGCCGATGGTGTGCTGCGCGCCGTTGGCATCGATCACGTAATCCCAGATCCACATACCGGTGGCAAACAGCCCCGATAGCTGCCACATGCGCTGCGAATAGCGGCGCCGGTCGTGGAACTTGGCATCCAGAAAGCCGCTCGGCAGCACGCCCTGCACGGGCAGGCCGAGCGCACAGGCGGCAGCCGATGGCGGCGGCGCCTCTGGTGGCGTTGCAGTAGGCAAATGGTGGCTCATGGTCTCCCTGCCGCTGTGGCCGCGCATGAGGCGCTGACAGTCTTCAGTGTAGAGCGGCAGCGGCGACCGTGCGGCCAACTTTGCAGGCAATCTGCTGTCCAAACCCCGTATGTAAGCACTGGCTGAAACAGCGCTAAGCAATACTGTGATCGTGCCGATAAACCGGCTATATCCGCCCCCGGAGGTCGCCATGATGCCCATCCGCCGCAAGCTGCTGGACGGCTTTAGCAGCACCTTCCCGCCCCTGCAGCAGCAAGGGCGCAGCATGGTGGCGGCCAGCAGCATGCCGGCGGCCAACCCGCAGAATCTGGCCGAGGAATACCTGGCCTGGGCGCGCTGGCTGGATGAGCTGCATCGCCACGCCAACAACGGCGGCGAGCGCGAAGTGCGCGCGCTGGCCGATGGAAAGCTCGGCTTCGTGCTGCGGCGCTGCATGGTGCTGCGCGAGAAAAGCATGCTCGGCGGTTCCGCCGGCCATGTGCTGCTGGACGAGGCCGCGCATCTGGCGCGCGAACTGGAACAGGTGGTGGGCGAGCTCAGCGGCCGCGAGATGACGGCGGTGGACGAATGGCCGCTGCCCTACCGGCTGTACAGCCGGCAGGCGCCGGCCAGCCACGCCCCCACCGCGCCGCCGCGCGGCCATCGCGAGCGGCGCCAGGGCCGCGAACACCGGCAGAACCTGCTCACCGCCGCCGAGCGCCACGATGCCCAGCTGGCACTGGGCAGCCTGCTGCTGGTGCTGCAGCTGCTGCGCCGCTGGCCGGCACTGGCCGAGGCGCCGGCATGGCGTGCGGCCAACCTCAGCCTGAGCCGCACGCGGCAGATGGGCCACCTTGCCGCCGAGCCGACGCCCCCCTCGGACCGCAGCGGCCCTGCCGCCGACAGCAGCCACACACCATAAGCCCGCCGCGTCTACCTTACCGACGCCAGACGCTGGCGAACCCGACCGCCGCCAGCAGCTCCGCACCCGGCCAGCACCAAAGGTTGGCCGCAAAAAAAAAAACGCGGAGCACACTCCGCGTTCCATCCCAGGCACCAGCAAACCCGACTCAGGCCGCCTCGGCGGTGGCTGGCAATGCTGCCGCCTGTTGCTGCCATTGCTGATAGCAGTCCAGGCCGCAGTAGTTGCTGACGTATTCGTCCTTTTCGCTGTTGTGATCCGCCGGAATCTCTTCCAGGCAGACCCGGCACTCAAGCAGGGTGTCCATGCTGCTTCTCCATGCGGCTATACCCCCAGCCTAGGCCACGCCATCGGCAGCGGGAAATCGATTGTGTCTATCCCGCCGATGGCCGCCGGCTATCAGCGCAGCGGACGATTGATCTCCACCGTAATGTGCGCCAGCTCCTCGTGCACTGCCAGCAGGCCGCGCACCTGATCCGGTGTGGTGTCGCCGCTGCTTTCCAGCGCCACGATGCAGGCATAGCTGCCCTGCCCCACCCGCCACAGATGCAGGTCGGTAATGCTGGCCGGCGGCTGCAGGCTGGCGATGGCCTGCTGGATCTCCGCCAGCTGCGGCGCATCCATCTCGGCATCCAGCAGCACCTTGCCGCTCTGCTGCAACAGCCCCCTGGCCCACACCGCCACCAGCACCGCACCGGCGATGCCCATCACCGGGTCCAGCCAGGCCGCACCCCACAGCATGCCGGCACACAGCGCCACGATGGCGAGGATGGAAGTCGCCGCATCCGCCAGCACATGCAGGTAGGCGGCGCGCAGGTTCAGATCGTGATGCGCGTCATGATGATGGTGATGCTCGTGGTGCGGCTCGTGGTGATGGCCGTGCCCGTGCTGATGACCGGCGGCATGCAGCAGCCAGGCGCACAGCAGGTTGACCAGCAGGCCCAGCAGCGCCAGCACGATCGCCTGCTGGTAGTGAATGGGGCTGGGGTTGAGCAGTCGCTGCAGCGACTGCACCAGCATCAGCCCGGCTACCCCCAGCAGCAGCAGCGCGCTGCTGAAGCCGCCCAGGATCTCGATCTTCCAGGTGCCGAAGGCAAAGCGCCGGTCGTAGGCGTAGCGGCGCGCGGCGGCATAGGCCAGCACCGACAGGCCCAGCGCCAGTGCGTGCGAGCTCATGTGCCAGCCATCGGCCAGCAGTGCCATGGAGTTGAACCACCAGCCGCCGAAGATTTCCACCAGCATGGTGATGGCGGTCAGCCACACCGCCCAGCGGGTGTTGCGCTGCGCCAGCGGGTTGCCGAGGTGAAAGACATGGGAATGGCTACGATTGTGCATATTGTGCAGGCCGCTTGATATACTGGCGGGCAGTATATTGCAACGCACTGCAACATACTATCCCCCAGTATATTCAGGACGCACCATGTCGCATCTCGCAGGTAACAACAAGGCGCTACTCACCCGGGTACGACGCATCAAGGGCCAGGCCGAGGCACTGGAAAAGGTGCTGCAGGACGGCGGCGACTGCGTGGCGGTGCTGCAGCAGATTGCCGCCATTCGCGGCGCGGTGAACGGGCTGATGAACCAGGTGCTGGCCGACCACATCCGCGAACACGTCGGCGCCGATGCGCTGACGCCGGAACAGCGCCAGCAGGAGGTGGAGCAGTTGCTCACCATCCTGCAAAGCTATCTCAAATAGATAGGTGGCAAGGTTGGCCGCAGATTCAGCGCAGCTGGCTGAATCCGCGGCCCGTCCGGCCCGGCTACCCGAAGGGCTCAGCCGCTGGCGGCCAGGTTGGCCGCATGAAAACGCAGATGCTCCTCGATGAAGCTGGCCACAAAGTAATAGCTGTGGTCGTAGCCCGGCTGCAGCCGCAGCGTCAGCGGCCAGTCGCGCTTGCTGGCGGCCAACTGCAGCGCCTCCGGTTGCAGCTGCTCCGGCTTGAAGCTGTCCTGCTCGCCCTGGTCCACCAGCGTCGGCAGCGGCTGCGCCTCGGCCAGCAGCTGGCAGCTGTCGTAAGCCGCCCACGCGGCGCGGTCTTCGCCCAGGTAGCTGCTGAACGCCAGCTGCCCCCACGGCACCGCGGCCGGGTTGACGATGGGCGAGAACGCCGACACCGAGGCATAGCGCCCCGGGTTGCGCAGCGCCACCATCAGCGCACCGTGGCCGCCCATGGAATGGCCGCTGATCGCCCGCTTGCCGCTGACCGGAAAACTGCCCTCCACCAGCGCCGGCAGCTCGTCCACCACGTAGTCGTACATGCGGTAGTGCGCGGCCCACGGCGCCTGGGTGGCGTTGACGTAGAAGCCGGCGCCCTGCCCAAGGTCGTAGCGGTCGGCATCGGCCACGCCTTCGCCGCGCGGGCTGGTGTCCGGCATCACCAGCGCCAGGCCCAGCTCGGCCGCCACGCGCTGCGCGCCGGCCTTGGTGGCGAAGTTCTCGTCGTTGCAGGTCAGCCCGGACAGCCAGTACAGCACCGGCACCCGCTCACCGTGTGCGGTCTGCGGCGGCAGATAGATGGCGAAGGTCATCGCCGTGCCGGTGCTGGCCGACTGGTGGCGGTAGCGCTTGTGCCAGCCGCCGAAGGCGCGCTGGCTGGACAGCAGTTCAAGACTCGCGCTCATGCCGGCCTCACTTGGCGAAGTGCACCACGCTGCGGATCGACTTGCCTTCGTGCATCAGGTCGAAGGCGGTGTTGATGTCGTCCAGCGGCATGGTGTGGGTGATGAAGTCGTCGAGGCGGAACTCGCCCTGCATGTAGCGTTCCACATAGCTTGGCAGCTCGGAGCGGCCACGCACGCCGCCAAACGCCGAACCGCGCCACACGCGGCCGGTCACCAGCTGGAACGGACGGGTGCTGATTTCCTCGCCGGCACCGGCCACGCCGATGATCACCGACTCGCCCCAGCCCTTGTGGCAGCATTCCAGCGCCGAGCGCATCACTTTCACATTGCCGATGCACTCGAAGGAGAAGTCCACGCCGCCGTCGGTCATTTCCACGATCACGTCCTGGATCGGCTTGTCGAAGTCGGCCGGGTTCACCAGGTCGGTAGCGCCCAGCTTGCGCGCCAGCTCGAATTTGCTGGTGTTGATGTCGATGCCGATGATGCGGCTGGCGCCGGCCATGCGCGCGCCGATCACCGCCGACAGGCCGATGCCGCCCAGGCCGAAGATGGCCACGGTATCGCCGGCCTTCACCTTGGCGGTGTTCATCACCGCGCCCATGCCGGTGGTGACGCCGCAACCCAGCAGGCACACTTCCTCCAGCGGTGCTTCCTTGCTGATTTTGGCCAGCGAGATTTCCGGCAGCACGGTGTACTCGGAGAAGGTCGAGGTGCCCATGTAGTGGTAGATCGGCTTACCGTCCTTGGAGAAACGGGTGGTGCCGTCCGGCATCAGGCCCTTGCCCTGGGTGGCACGGATCGCCTGGCACAGATTGGTCTTGCCGGACTTGCAGAACTTGCACTCGCCGCATTCCGGGGTGTACAGCGGAATCACGTGGTCGCCCACCGCCACGCTGGTCACGCCCTCGCCCACCGCCTCCACGATACCGGCGCCCTCATGGCCCAGGATGCAGGGGAACACGCCCTCGGAATCCTTGCCGGACAGGGTGTAGGCGTCGGTATGGCACACGCCGCTGGCCACGATGCGCACCAGCACCTCGCCCTTCTGCGGCGGCATCAGATCCACTTCTTCAATACTCAGCGGCTGGTTCGGGCCCCAGGCGACGGCGGCACGGGTCTTGATCATTTGCATCTCGGTTCTCCAGGTCAGGCGGTCAGGACTTGCGGCCAACCTTCGGGGCTGACCGCAGATGCCGTCATTGTAGGAATCGCCAATGCAGAAATAATCGGGTTAAATGGAAACATATTTTTGCAGGTGGGTAACAATCATGCAGTGGCAGGGGGTGGTGGAATTCGTGACCGTGGTGGAAGCGCAGAGCTTTACCGTGGCAGCGCAGCGGCTGGGCATGTCGGTAGCGCAGGTCAGCCGCCAGGTCACCGCGCTGGAGTCGCGGCTGGCGACGCGGCTGCTGTACCGCACCACGCGCCGCGTCAGCATTACCGAGGCCGGCCAGCTGTACTACCAGCATTGCCGCCCGCTGCTGGACGGCCTGCAGCAGGCGGAGCAGGCGCTGTCGCAGGCGCAGGGCACCCCCAGCGGCCACCTGCGCATCACCGCCCCCACCTACTACGGCGAGACGGTGATCGCCCCGCTGCTGACGCGCTATTTGCAGGCCCACCCGCAGATCAGCGCCGAACTGAACCTGGATAACCGCAAGATCGACCTGGTGGCGGAAGGCTACGATCTGGGCATCCGCCTGGGGCCGATGGACGAATCCTCGCTGCAGCTGCGCCAGCTGGGCAGCCGCCAGCACCACGTGTGCGCGGCGCCTGACTACCTGGCGCGCCAGGGCGCGCCGCACACGCTGGCCGAGCTGGGCCAGCACCAATGCCTGGTCGGCACCATCGACTTCTGGCGCTTCAACGATGGCGAGCGCCTGCGCGAAGTGCGCGTCGGCGGCCGGCTGCGCTGCAACAGCGGTGCGGCGCTGCTGACGGCCGCGCTGCAGGGGCTGGGGCTGGTGCAGTTGCCGGACTACTACCTGGCGCCGTACCTGGCCAGCGGCCAGCTGGTGCCGGTGCTCACCGGCTACACCCTGCGCGACGGCATCTGGGCCACCTATCCGCGCAGCCGTTTCATGCCACCCAAGTTGGCCGCACTGCTGGATTTTTTGGCTAAATCCCTGACAAAAAATGCTTAATTGCTATCTTTAACAGGCAGATAGTGAAGTTGAATACTTCGTTTACAATCATCGCCCGCAGAACGGCGAGAACAAGGGAAAACAAGCCATGACCACACTCTTCAAAGCATTACTCACCAGCAGCCTGTTACTGACCGCCAGCAGCGCAGCATTGGCGCTGGACAAGCCGCAGGGCCGCGCCATTCTCACCATCAACGGCCTGGTGGCCGAAAAGAATGCCGGCAACGAAACCCGCTTCGATTCCCGCATGATCGACGCGCTGCCGCAGGTGAAAATGACGGTTTCCACGCCGTGGTACAAAACCGCGCAGACCTTCGAAGGCCCGCTGTTCCGCGACGTGCTGAAAGCCGCCGGCGCCAACGGCAAGAAGCTGTACGTGGTGGCGCTGAACGACTACGCTGCCGAGATTCCGCTCAGCGACCTGGCCAAGTACGACGTGATCCTGGCACGCAAGGTGGGCGGCAAGGTGCTGAGCGTGCGCGACAAAGGACCACTATTCGTGATGTACCCGTTCCACAAAAACCCGGAACTGCAGACCAAGGACATCTACTCCCGCTGCGTCTGGCAGGTAAACCGCATCCGCGTCGAATAAGCCGAAACCTCTGATGCCGAACAACGTAAAGAAGCAGCTGTGGTGGCTGGCGGTACTGATGACGGTGGCGATGTGCACCGTGGGTGGCCTGTATTACAAGCAGCGCGCGGTGATGCAGCGCGTAGCCACCCTGGGCGAGGACAACGTGGTTTGGGTGTACACCCAGCTGGGCATCGACTACCACCGCGCCCTCGGCGCCGCACGCCTGGCCGAGACCACCAACGCCCCGGAAGACCTGGACGAGCTGCAGCTGCGTTACGAGATTCTGGTATCACGCATCAACATCCTGGCGCAGTACCGCTTTGCGCCGCTGTTCCACGACTCGGCCTGGCACAGCACGCAGATCGCCGCGCTGCGCAAGATGATCGAGCACACCGATGCGCTGCTGAACGCCGGCGACGGCAGCTTCGACCGCCAGAGCGCGGCCAGCTTCGAACACGAGCTGGATGCCGTCATCGAGCCGGTACGCGAGCTGACACTGGGCTCCAACACCCGGCTGAACCAGATGGCGCTGGAAAACAACCGCGCCATGGAAGGGCTCAACACCATGGTGGCGGCGCTGGCGGCGCTGCTGATCCTGATCACCGCCGCCATCGCCGTGCTGGCCTACCGCAACCTGGCCGCCAGCGAACGCCGCCGCCAGGAGGCCGAGCAGCTTAGCCACAAGCTGGACCGCGCGCGGGTGGAGGCCGAGGCGGCCAACGAGGCCAAGAGCACCTTCCTGGCCAATATGAGCCACGAGATCCGCACGCCGATGAACGGCATCATCGGCATGACCGATCTGGCACTGGACACCCGGCTGGACGAAGACCAGCGCCAGTACCTGAACCTGGTGAAATCGTCTGCCGACTCGCTGCTGGTGATCCTCAACGACATCCTGGACTTCTCCAAGATCGAGGCCGGCAAGCTGGAAATGGAATCGGTGCCGTTCTCGCTGCGCAACCTGATGGCGCAGACGCTGCACCCGTTTGCATTGCGCGCCGGCGAAAAACAGCTGGAACTGGTATGCAGCATCGAGCCAGGCATCCCGGACCAGCTGCTGTCCGACCCCTCCCGCCTGCGGCAGATCCTCAACAACCTGGTCGGCAATGCCATCAAGTTCACCGAGCAGGGCGAGATCGAGATCAGCGTGCGCCAGCTCGATGGCAACGCGCAGCAGCCGATGGTGCTGGAATTCGCCGTGCGCGATACCGGCATCGGCATTGCGCTCGACAAGCAGCAGCTGATTTTTGCCGCCTTTGCCCAGGCCGACAGCTCCACCACCCGCCGCTACGGCGGCACCGGCCTGGGGCTGGCCATCACCCGTCAGCTGGTAGGGTTGCTGGGCGGCCGGCTGTGGGTGCAGAGCCGCGAAGCACAGGGCAGCAGTTTCTACTTCACCCTGCCGGCCCGCCCGGCAGAGCCGCTGGCCATGCCGCGCGTGGTGGAGACCGACCTGGCCGGCCAGTCGGTGCTGGTGGCCGATGACAACGCCACCAACCGCAGCTGGCTGCAGACGCTGCTGCAAAGCTGGGGCATGCGGCCAACCTTGGTCAACGACGGTTTCGCCGCGCTGGAAGCGCTGCAGCACACCCCGTTCGCGCTGATCCTGCTGGATGCCCACATGCCCGGCATGTCCGGTTTTGACGTCGCGCAACAGCTGCAGACCGCGCGTCGCCACACCACGGTGATCATGCTCACTTCCTCGCGCGAGCGCGGCGACACCCAGCGCTGCCAGCAACTGGGCATCCGCGGCTACCTGACCAAACCGATACGCCAGGAAGAACTGCTGCTGGCCATGCGCCTGCTGCTCGGCGGCGATGCCGTCGAACAGCACAATGCGCCGCCGCTGCTCACCCAGGACACCATCCGCACCCTGAGCAACACGCACCACGTGCTGCTGGTGGAAGACAATCTGGTCAACCAGAAGCTGGGCATCAGCCTGCTGCAGCGCCACGGCTACCAGGTTACCGTGGCCGCCAACGGCCAGGAGGCGCTGGACCTGCTGACCGCGCAATGCTTCGACCTGGTGCTGATGGACATGCAGATGCCGGTGCTGGACGGCCTGGAAACCACCCGCCGCATCCGGGCGCAGGAAGTGCTCAGCGGCGACCACCTGCCCATCATCGCCATGACGGCCAACGTGATGAACGGCGACCGCGAGCGCTGCCTCGACGCCGGCATGGATGGCTACATCGGCAAGCCGATCACCGTCGAGAAAGTGCTCGACGAAATTGCCCGCGTGCAACGCGGGCAGGCCATGCAGCCGCGCCGGCAGGTGCACGCCGCCGTGGACAACATGGTGTTCGACTACCCGCAGCTGCTGCGCAACTGCGACGACGACCAGCACTTTGTTCCCGTCCTGCTGCAGGCCTTCCGCGACGATGCCCCCGCGCTGCTGGCCGAGATCGAACAGGCGCTGGCCGCCGCCGAGCTGCCGCGCGTCAGCGTTGCCGCCCACAGCCTGCGCGGCTCGGCGCTGTCCATCGCCGCCCCGGCGCTGGTGGCCGCCTGCCAGCAGCTGGAACAAGTCAGCAAAGCCGGCGAGCTTGCCGCGGCGCAGGCGGCGTTTGCCACGCTGCCGCGGGCGCTGGCACAGCTGCTGCAGGCGCTGGCGCCATATCAGGCCACCGCCACCGACTGACGCCCCCGCCGGCAGCGCCCGCGAATGCGGCGACACCAAAGACAAAGCCGACCAGAAGGTCGGCTTTGGGCTTGCAGTACTTCAAACGGACTGGCTCTACTCTTCCAGCCCACCGGTTGCAAAGCAGGCATCAATAAAGGCGGGAGCGTTGCCGGCGCGATGCCGGTTGCTGTTGCGTCCGTACGCTCACACGGACGCGCTTCAGGGGAGACGCTTTAACAAAGAACATTACTGCGGCTACAACACTACACAACAATGTCAGCGATACCATTTTGCCCCCCTCCTTTCTGCTGCCTGATTTCGATATAGATTACCCGTCACACCGCTGCAAGAAATCATTCGGCGGCGTCGTCACCCTCGTCGTCCAGCGACGGCAGCAAGTGTGATGACAGCTGCTTGCTGGTGCGCGCGCCCAGCTTGCGCAGCCGCTCGGCGCGGCCAACCAGGTTGCCGCTGCCGTTCGACAGCTGCTTGATGGCATTGCCGTGGGTTTCCTGCGCCAGGCTCAGCTGGCGGCCCAGTTTCTCCAGCGTGTCGATCAGCCCCACCAGTTTGTCGTACATCGCCCCGCCCTGGCGCGCGATCTCCTGCGCGTTCTGGTTCTGGTATTCGTAGCGCCAGATGCTGGCCACGGTACGCAGCGTGGCCAGCAGCGTGCTGGGGCCGACGATCATGATGCGGCGCTCGAACGCCTCGCTGAACAGGCTCATGTCGTGCTGCACCGCCAGCAGGTAGGCCGGCTCCACCGGCACGAACATGAACACGAAGTCCAGGGTGTTGAGCTTGTACAGGTCCTGGTAGCGCTTGTCCGACAGGCTGCGGATATGCTGCCGCAGCGCGGCGATGTGCGCCTTCAGCTCCGCCTCGCGCTGCGTCTCGTCGCCAGCGGCGGTGTAGCGTACGTAGGCGTTCAGCGACACCTTGGAATCCACCACCAGCTGCTTGCCTTCCGGCAGGTCGATCACCACGTCCGGCTGGTAGCGGCGCTGGCTGCCGTCCTCCTGCTCCAGCGTGTCCGACACCTGCACGCGGTATTCGCGGTCGCGGGTCAGGCCGGAGGTTTCCAGCACCTTCTCCAGCACCATCTCGCCCCAGGTGCCCTGCGCCTTGTTGTTGCTGCCGGTCAGCGCATTGGTCAGCGCCACCGCGTCGGCATTCAGCCGGGTGTTCAGCTCCTGCAGCCGGCGCAGCTCCTGCTCCAGCGTCAGCCGCTCCTTGGAATCCTTGTCGTAGGTGTCCTGCACCAGCTTGCCGAAGTGCTGCAGCCGCTCGCCCATCGGCCCCAGCATCTGCTCCAGATTGACCCTATTCTGCTCGGTGAAGCGCTGGCTCTTTTCTTCCAGAATCTCGCTGGCCAGCGCCTTGAACTGGTGACTCAACGCCTCGCGCGCCTCGGCCAGCAGCCGCAGCTTCTCGGCAGATTGCTGCCGTTCCTGCTGCAATAGCGTGCTCAGTTCCTGCTCGCGCACGCTCAGCCGCGTCAGTTCGTCCTGCAACTGTTGCTGTGCCTGCTGCCACTGCTCGCGCTGCGCCTGCAGCTGCGGCAACTGGCGACCCTGCTCCTCGCTGGCGGCCAGGCGTGCGGCCAAGCCTCGCGCTTCGTCCTGCTGCTGGAACAGGCGCTGTTCGCGCGCCGCCAGTTGCTGCTCCAGCTCCGGCACGCGCTGCAACTGGCTGCCGGCGGCGGCCAGTTTCTGCTGGGCATCGCCCAGTTGCTGGCGCGCGTCGTCCAGCTGCCGCTGCAGTGCCTGCTCGCGCGCGGCCAGCTCCTGCCATTGCTGGCTGGCGCTCTGCCACTTGGCCTGCAAGGCAGCCAGTTCCAACTGCACTTCGTTGCGGCCTTGCTGGTAGGCGGCATCCTGCCGGCTGCGCTGCACACCCCACACGGCGGCGCCGCCCAGCGCCATGCCGACCAGGGTGGAAATCAGGGTTTCGATCATGCTGTGCTTATGTCCTGTGCGATGCTGGCCGGCGCCGCGGCGCCAGCCGGCCGGTCATGCCGGCTGCCAGTGCTGGATGTAGATCTGCAGTTCCTTGCGGCCCTGCCATTCATTGGCCGCCAGCTGGTACACCGCGTCCACTTGCTGCGGCAGCCAGTCGGCATGGTTGAACAGCATGCCGTCGCACTCCACCTGGCCTTTGGCCAGCCGCAGCTTGAGGTGCTTGCCGCCCACCAGCCGCTGGCTGACGATGTGGAAGCGGTCGTTGAAGGTGGGCGGCGGGAAGCCCTGCCCCCACACTTCTGCAGCCAACGTTTCGGCGATTTCCAGGCACAGCTCGCGCGGCTGCAGGCTGCCGTCGGTTTCCCACACCCGCGTCAATGCCGACTCCGCCAGCAGCTGGCGCGCCACACGCTCGAACGCCTGCTGGAAGGCGGCGAAGTCCTGCTCGCGGATGGTCAGACCGGCGGCCATGGCGTGGCCGCCGAATTTCAGCAGCAGGCCGTCGTGGCGCTTGGACACCATGTCCAGCGCATCGCGCAGGTGGAAGCCGGGAATCGAGCGGCCGGAGCCCTTGATCTCGCCATCGTCGCCGGGGGCGAACACGATGGACGGCCGGTGGTAGCGCTCCTTCAGCCGCGACGCCACCAGCCCCACCACGCCCTGATGCCAGTCGTCGCGGTACAGCGTCAGCGTGTAATGGTTGGCCGCATCGATGCCCGACAGCACCGTCAGCGCCTCGTCCTGCATGCCGTGCTCGATGGCGCGGCGCTCGCGGTTGAGGCGGTCCAGCTCCTGCGCCAGCGGCGTGGCGGCCTCCTCGCTGGCCGACAGCAGGCAGGCGATGCCCAGGCTCATGTCGTCCAGCCGGCCGGCGGCATTCAGCCGCGGGCCGATGGTGAAGCCGAGGTCGAAGGCGTTGGCCTTGTGCGCCGCGCGGCCGGCAATGCGGAACAGCGCGGCAATGCCCGGCGCCAGGCGGCCGGCGCGCATGCGGCGCAGGCCGGCGTCCACCAGGATGCGGTTGTTGCGGTCCAGCTTCACCACGTCGGCCACGGTGCCCAGCGCCACGATGTCCAGCAGCTCGCCCAGGTTCGGTTCAGCGCCATTGGCGAACGCGCCGCGCTGGCGCATCTCCGCGCGCACCGCCATCAGCACGTAGAACATCACCCCGACGCCGGCCAGATGCTTGGAGGCGAACTCGCAGCCCGGCTGGTTGGGATTGACGATCAGCGCCTCCGGCAGCGTGTCGCCCGGCAGGTGGTGGTCGGTGATCAGCACCTCGATGCCGCGCGCACGCGCCGCTTCCACCCCGGCCACGCTGGCGATGCCATTGTCGACGGTAACGATGATGTCCGGCTGCTGCTGTGCGGCCAACGTTACGATCTCCGGCGTCAGGCCATAGCCGTACTCGAAGCGGTTGGGCACGATGAAATCGATGCGCGCGCCCAGCAGCGCCAGGCCGCGCACCGCCACCGTGCAGGCGGTGGCGCCATCGGCGTCGTAGTCGGCCACCACCAGCAGGCGCTGGCCGGCGGCGATGGCGTCGGCCAGCCGGCGCGCCATCGCTTCGATGTTCTTCAGGCCCTGGAACGGCAGCAGGCCCTTGAGGGCGTAGTCCACCTCGGCGGCATCGGCCACGCCGCGGGCGGCATACAGCCGCGCCAGCAGCGGCGGTACGCCTTGTTGATCCAGTTGTTGCAACAGTTGCGGCGGGCAGGATCGGGTAAGAATCTGGCTCATTGCGGGTACAGGTCGCCCAGCGCGTGCGGGCGTTTCCAGAAGCGCCACAGGTCGCTGGGGCGCAGGGTGAGGGTAAAGCCGGCGTCGCCGTGGCAGCGCACGGTCAGCTCGGTAAGGCGGCGTTGTTTCAGCGCGGCCAGCAGCGGCGCGAACCAGTCGCGCTCCAGTTGCTGCAGCCCCTCGCGCCAGCCCCAGGCATCGCGGAACTGCGCGGCGGCTTCCACCGTGTCCAGCTGCACCAGCACGTCGCCGCTGGCATCCAGGCCGCTGAAGGCGAACGGCGCCAGTTCGGCCGGCTTGCCGGCGGCCGCGGCCAGGCCCTGCCACATGGCGTCGGCGGCCAGCAGCTGGTCGTGGCGCAAGGTTGGCCGCAGGCTTTCGTCGCCCTGCTCACCCCACAGCCACACGCTGTTGACCGCCACTTCGCCGCGCGCCTCGCGCGCATCGTTCACCGGGTGGGTGTACAGCAGCATCTGCAGCTCGTTCAGGTAGCGGCTCCACAGCATACCGTTGCCGCCACGCGGCAGGTGGCGGTTGATGTCGTTGCCGATCACGTCCGGCAGTGCGGAAAACTCGGCGCCGCTGGCGGCCGGCAGCGACAGGAACCAGCGCTGCGGGCTGGGGGCATGGAACACGAAGCCGTCTTCGGCAAACAGCTGGTTGAGGCTGGCCACCAGGGCATCGGCCTCCTGCTGCGACAAATTCATGATGCCGACATCGCCGAGCAGCGCGCGGTCGCGGTCGACGCGCAGGTTCACCGGGTCGGCCACCAGCCAGTGGCGGCCGGCGCTCTCCAGCCCGCTGGCAGCGGCCAGGTCGGCGGCCAGCGCCAGGCGCGGCAGGCCGAAGGTTTGCTGCAGCAGCGCGCTGGCGCTGGCCGCCTGCGGCTGACGTTGGCCGCGTGCCAGCAGGGTCGCCAGCGCCGGCAGCGGCAGGTTCTTGCTTACTTCGCGGCCATCGTGGGCATCCAGCCAGGTCAGGCCGGGAATGATCAGAGTCAGTTTCATTGCGGGCTTGGCGTTAACGCCGTAATTGTTTTTGGGCAAAATATATTTTTCGGATGAGGAAACTCGCCGCCAGCTTTGCCAGTCTTGGGAAGTTGCTGGCCACATGGGCAGTAGCTCATTGATTTGTCAGCAATTTCTGTTTACAGCCGGCGCCGGCTTTTGATAGCATCGCCCACTTTGCAATTTCCTGCCAGAAAGCCACCCGCTTTCAGGCAAAACCGGCGACAGAAACGTACATATCGGCACGCCTATGCCAACCGGGTATGAGAGAACATGAATTATCGCAAACTGCTGCAACTACCGCAAAAATGGACATCCCGCGTGGTGAACAGCCAC
The DNA here is from genome assembly GCF_042648525.1 of Vogesella facilis. Taxonomy (NCBI): domain Bacteria; kingdom Pseudomonadati; phylum Pseudomonadota; class Betaproteobacteria; order Neisseriales; family Chromobacteriaceae; genus Vogesella; species Vogesella facilis. The sequence continues at coordinate 432,584 of NZ_JBHRXN010000031.1, read as the reverse complement.
GCCGTCTGGCTGGGCGCCATCGCCAGCCTGCCCTTCATGGGCGTGTTGACCGCGGTGGCGGTGACACAGGGTAACAGCCCGGAGGCCAAGCAGCCGCCGCTACAGCAGCATGTCACCGAAGCGCTGGCGCTGCCGCCGCTGCAGCTGGCCGCCAGCAACACCGTGCGCTACTGGCGCGACGAAGCGGTGCAGCGCGGCGATACCATCGCCCGCCTGCTGAACCGTCTGGGCGTGCGCGACAGCGACGCCACCCGCTTCATCCTGTCCAGCCCGCTGTCGCGCGACCTGCTCAAGCTCAAGACCGGCGCCACGCTATCGGTGGAGCTGAACGACCAGGGCGAGCTGTTCGGCCTGCGCTTCCTCAACGACGACGAGAACGGCGAAAGCGTGCTGGTGGCCATCGAGAAGGTGGGCGATACCTGGCAGGCCAGCGCCGATGCACCGCACACCGAGGCGATGCAGACCGTGCGCGCGGTGGAAATCACCAGCAGTGCCAGCGGCGCGCTGGCGCAGGCCGGGGTGCCGGTAGAGGTGCGCACCCAGCTGAACGAGATCTTCTCCGACCAGTTCGAGCTGTCCAGCATGAAGCGCGGCGACAAGATCAACCTGGTGTACGAGACCCTGCTGTACAACGGCGCTCCGCTCACCACCGGCAACATCCTGGCGGTGGAAATCGAGCGCAGCGGCACGCAGTACCAGGCGTACTACTTTGCCCATGACAGCGAATCCGGCGCCTATTACGACGCCGCCGGCAAGCCGCTGAAAAAAGGTTTCAACCTGCAGCCGGTGGCCGGCGCACGCATCAGCTCCGGCTTCGGCATGCGCTTCCACCCGGTGCTGCACGCGCTGCGCATGCACCAGGGCATCGACTACGCCGCCGGCACCGGCACGCCGATCCTGGCACCGTCCGACGCCACCGTGGACGCCGTCGAGCAGCAGAACGGCTACGGCAATGTGGTGATCCTGCGCCACAGCAACAAGCTCACCACGCTGTATGCGCACATGAGCCGCTTCCAGTCCGGGCTGAAGGCCGGCAGCAAGGTCAAGGCCGGCGAGGTGATCGGCTATGTCGGCACCACCGGCCGTTCCACCGGCCCGCACCTGCACATGGAGGTGCGCATCAATGGCCAGGCGGTCGACCCGGCCACCACCGCACTGCCGACCCGCGAGCTGGCCAGCAGCGAGCGCTTGGCCTTCGCCAAGCAGAGCGTTAAGCTGGCGGCCAACCTCAAGCTGCTCAGGGACATCCCGGTCAACGTGGCGCAACTGGATTAATCCGGCAGCCCCCCCCCGACAACCCTGGCAGCGCACTCCTGCCAGGGTTTTTCATGTCTGAAATCTTTATCGGTTTGATGTCCGGCACCAGCCTGGACGGTGTCGACGCCGTGGTGGCACGCTTTGATGGCAGCCGCATGCAGCTGCTGGGCGAGGCCTTCGTGCCCTACCCGGCCACCGTCTGCCAGCAGGTGCTGGCGCTGCAGCAGGTCGGCGACAACGAGCTGGAGCGCAGCGCGCGGCTGGGCAACCAGCTGGCCGCGCTGTACGCCGCCGCGGTGCAGCAAGCGCTGCAGGTCTGCAAGCTGGCCGCAGCGGACATCCGCGCCGTGGTCTGCCACGGCCAGACCATCCGCCATGCGCCGCAGGCCGGCTACACGCTACAGCTGGGCAACCACGCGCTGCTGGCTGAGCGGGTCGGCATCGATGTGATCGGCGACCTGCGCAGCCGCGACGTGGCCGCCGGCGGCCAGGGCGCACCGCTGGTGCCGGCCTTCCACCAGGCGATGTTTGCCGACGCCGCCATTCCGCGCGCCATCCTCAATATCGGCGGCATCGCCAACCTCACCCGGCTGCAACCGGATGTGCCGGTGATCGGCTTCGACACCGGGCCGGGCAATATGCTGCTGGACGCCTGGATCCGCCACCAGCGCGGCGACGGCTACGACGCCGACGGTGCCTGGGCCGCCAGCGGCCAGTGCGATACGGCTTTGCTGCGCATCCTGCTGGCCGAGCCGTATTTTGCCGCCGAACTGCCCAAGAGCACCGGCCGCGACCTGTTCAGCATGGAATGGCTGGCCGAGCGGCTGGCGCGTTACCAGCAACAGCACGGCGCCATCGCTGCGGCCAACGTGCAGGCCACGCTGCTGGCGCTGACCGCGCACAGCATCGCCGATGCCATCGCCCGCTTTGCGCCGCACACCCGCGAGCTGTACCTGTGCGGCGGCGGCGTGCGCAATGGCGCGCTGTGCCGGCTGTTGGCCGCATTGCTGCCGCAGCTGCACATCGCCGCCACCGATGAACTGGGCCTGCCAGCGCAGCAGGTCGAGGCGGCGGCGTTTGCCTGGCTGGGGCAGCGCTTCTGCCAGCGTGCCGCCGGCAACCTGCCGGAGGTCACCGGTGCCGCCGGCCTGCGCGTGCTGGGCGCGCTGTATCCGCGCTAGCGGCGACACTTCCGTACGGCAAACGCGCGGCGGCAATAAAAGCCGCGCATTTGCCGATATAATGCGCGGCTGACACCCTACTTATTCAAAATCAATGCGCCTGTTCAAGCGTAAAGCCGTCGTCCGCAACACCCAACCGCTGCCACCAAAACTCGCCGGACTGATCCGCGAGGCCTGGTGGCTGCTGCTGGCGGTATCCGCCGTGTACCTGGTGCTGACGCTGGCGAGCTACTCCTCCGCCGACCCGTCCTGGTCGCACAGCTCGGCCGACCCCACCATCCGCAACTACGGCGGCGTGTTCGGCGCCTGGATGGCCGACATTCTGCTGTACCTGTTCGGCTACTCGGCCTGGCTGCTGGTCGGCTTCTGCCTGTTTGCCATCGTATGGGGCTACCGCCGCATCGAACAGACCGACTTCGACGAGGGCCCGCTGACCTGGCCGGCGCTGATCGGCTTTCTGCTCACCCTGATCGGCTTTGCCAGCCTGGAATACCTGGTACTGGGCGGCAAACTGCTGTCGCTGCCGGCCGGCGCCGGCGGCCTGCTGGGCAAGACGCTGGGCAACGGCGCCGCGCACGCCTTCGGCGCCACCGGCGCCAGCCTGTTGCTATTGGTGCTGGCCGCCATCGGCATTTCGCTGTTTACCGGGCTGTCCTGGCTCAACCTGATGGAACGCATCGGCGGCGTGCTGGAAGACGGCGTGCTGCGCAGCTGGCAGGCATGGCAGGCGCGCCGCGACCGCGAGATCGGCCGCGAGGTGGCGCAGCAGCGCGAAGAGAAAGTCGTCAGCGAGAAGAAAAAGATCGAGGAAAAACCGCCGGTGCGCATCGAGTCGCCGGTGCTGGAAGTACCGGTATCGCCCAAGGCCGTGAAGCCGGTGCAGCAGTCGCTGTTTGCCGCGCCGGGTGACGACGCGCTGCCGGGACTGGCGCTGTTGGCCGCACCGAAGGAACAGGCCGAGCCGGTGTCCGCCGAGACGGTGGAGTACACCTCGCGCCTGATCGAACGCAAGCTGGCGGATTTCGGCGTGGACGTGAAGGTGATCGCCGCCTACCCCGGCCCGGTGATCACCCGCTACGAGATCGAGCCGGCAGTGGGGGTGAAAGGCGCGCAGATCGTCAACCTGATGAAGGATCTGGCGCGCGCGCTGAGTCTGGTGTCGATCCGCGTGGTGGAAACTATTCCCGGCAAGACCTATATGGGCCTGGAGCTGCCAAATCCGAAACGCCAGATCGTACGCCTGTCGGAAATCGTCGGCTCGGAAGGCTACCAGAACATGGGCTCGCGGCTGGCGATGGCACTGGGCAAGGACATCGCCGGCCAGCCGGTGTCCGCCGACCTGGCCAAGATGCCGCACGTGCTGGTGGCCGGCACCACCGGCTCCGGTAAATCGGTAGCCATCAACGCCATGATCCTGTCGGTGCTGTACAAGGCCACGCCGAAGGAAGCGCGCCTGATCATGGTGGACCCGAAGATGCTGGAACTGTCGGTGTATGAAGGCATTCCGCACCTGCTGGCGCCGGTGGTTACCGACATGAAGCAGGCAGCCAACGCCTTGAACTGGTGCGTGGGCGAGATGGAGCGCCGCTACCGGCTGATGTCCAAGCTGGGCGTACGCAACCTCGCCGGCTTCAACCAGAAGATCCGTGACGCCGAGAAGAGCGGCGAGAAGATCCCCAACCCGTTCAGCCTGACGCCGGACATGCCGGAGCCGCTGGATACCCTGCCGCTGATCGTGGTGGTGATCGACGAGCTGGCCGACCTGATGATGGTGGCCGGCAAGAAGATTGAGGAGCTGATCGCCCGCCTGGCGCAGAAGGCGCGCGCCGCTGGCATCCATTTGATTCTGGCCACGCAGCGGCCATCGGTGGACGTGATCACCGGTCTGATCAAGGCCAACATCCCGACCCGCATCGCCTTCCAGGTGTCCAGCAAGATCGACAGCCGCACCATTCTCGACCAGATGGGCGCCGAGACCCTGCTCGGCCAGGGCGACATGCTGTACCTGCCGCCGGGCACCGGCTACCCGCTGCGCGTGCACGGCGCCTTCGTCGCCGACGATGAGGTGCACCAGGTGGTGGAGTTCCTCAAGACCACCGGCGAGCCGGACTACGTCGACGGCATCCTCAGCGGCACCAGCGAAGGCGAGGATGGCGCGGTGGAAGGCGGTATCGCGGGCGGCGCTGGCGACGGCGAGGCCGACCCGCTGTACGACGAGGCGGTGGCCATCGTGCTCAAGACGCGCAAGGCCTCGATCTCCTCGGTGCAGCGCCAGCTGCGCATCGGCTACAACCGCGCCGCGCGGCTGATCGAGCAGATGGAAGCCAGCGGCATCGTGTCGGCGATGGAAACCAACGGCAACCGCTCGGTGCTGGTGCCGGCACGCGAAGAATGATACGCACGGCAGCGCGCCCCGGCCCGCTGCCGTTTTTACTTGCGGCCAACGTTGGCCGCAACGCAACCGTAAGCCGATACCCATGCCCCACTACCTGACCGAACCGGCATTCAATCACGGCTACACGCCGAAAACCGGCGTGCTGCTGCTGAACCTGGGCACCCCGGAGGCGCCCACCGCCAAGGCACTGCGCCCCTACCTGAAACAGTTTCTGTCCGACCGCCGCGTGGTGGAGATTCCGCGGGCCGTCTGGTGGCTGATCCTCAACGGCATCATCCTCAACCTGCGGCCGAAGCAGAGCGCCGAGAAGTACGCCAGCATCTGGAGCCAGGAAGGCTCGCCGCTGCTGGTGCACACCCGCAAGCAGGCCAGTCTGCTCAAGGGCCTGCTGGGCATGCAGGGGCAGCAGCTGGTGGTGGACTTCGCCATGCGTTACGGCAACCCGGCGGTGGAGGATGTCATCCAGCGCATGCGTGCCCAGGGCGTGGAGCGCCTGCTGGTACTGCCGCTGTACCCGCAGTACGCGGCATCGTCCAGCGGCACCGCGCTGGACGCGGTATTCCGCACGCTGCTGAAGATGCGCAACATGCCGGAGCTGCGCACCATCCGCCATTACCACGACCAGCCGGGCTATATCGCCGCGCTGGCCGCCAGCGTGCGCGAGCACTGGCAGAAGAACGGCCGCGGCGACAAGCTGGTGATGAGCTTTCACGGCGTGCCGCGCTACACGCTGGACAAGGGAGACCCCTACCACTGCGAGTGTCTGAAGACCGGCCGCCTGCTGGCCGAGGCGCTGGAATTGTCCGGCGACGACTATGTGGTGAGCTTCCAGAGCCGCTTTGGCAAGGCGGAATGGCTCAAGCCTTACACCTTCGATGTCCTCCGTTCGCTTGCGAAACAAGGCGTTGGCAAAATAGACACGATTTGTCCGGGCTTCGCCGGCGACTGCCTTGAAACGCTGGAAGAAATCGCCATCGAGGGCAAGGAGCTATTCCTTACCAGTGGCGGCAAGGATTATCGCTATATCCCGTGTCTCAACGAGCGCCCGGACTGGATTGCCGCCATGGCGGAATTGGTCACGGCCAACCTCGGTGGCTGGATAGCAACACCTGACGATGCAAATATGAGACAACTCCGCGCCCGGGCCTGTGGCGCAAAACACTAAAAAAAATGGCCGGTTTTTTCACAATGGCGCACCAATCCGGGGCGCCATTGTTCGTTTCTGAACAGAATACTGGTGCAAGCCGATTTTCCTTGGTGCATGCGGCAATGCAGCACACCAGACTGTTACACCCGAATGTAAATACATTCTCCCGCCTGTAATTAACATTCATTGACACCCGGAAAAGGGCCTCCGCATAATCGCCGCAACTGCTCATCCACAAGATGCCAAGCAGGTTTACCAAGTCACAGACTTAAGATCAGGGGAAACACAAGATGAATAAATTTGCTCGTCTGAGCCTTTTTGCAGCTGCCGCCATCGCACTGACCGCTTGCGGTAACAAAGAACAAGCACCGGCAGGCGAAGCCTCCGCTGCAGCTGCCAGCACCGGCGGTGACACCGTGGTGAAAATCGGCCAGGTATCGCCGATGACCGGTCCGATCGCCCACCTGGGTAAGGACAACGAGTTTGGCGCCAAGCTGGCCATCGAAGACCTGAACGCCGAAGGCGTTGAGATTGGCGGCAAGAAAGTTAAATTCGAACTGGTTTCCGAAGACGACCAGGCCGACCCGAAAATCGGTACCCAGGTTGCCCAGCGTCTGGTTGATGCCGGCGTTGTCGGCGTTGTCGGCCACCTGAACTCCGGCACCACCATCCCGGCTTCCAAGATCTACTCCGACGCCGGTCTGCCGCAGATCTCCCCGTCCGCCACCAACCCGGACTACACCAAGCAAGGCTACAAGACCACCTTCCGCGTTATCGCCAACGACGTACAACAGGGTAAGGCCCTGGGCGAATTCGCAGTTGACGGCCTGAAAGCCAAGAAAGTGGCCATCATCGATGACCGCACTGCTTACGGCCAAGGTCTGGCAGACGAGTTCGAAAAAGCCGTTAAAGGCAAGGGCTCCTCGGTTGTGAAGCGCGAATTCACCACCAACACCGCCACCGACTTCAACGCCATTCTGACCTCCATCAAGGCTTCCCAGCCGGACGTGATCTTCTACGGCGGTATGGACGCACAAGCTGGCCCGCTGGCCAAGCAGATGCAGCGTCTGGGCCTCAAAGCCAAGCTGATGGGTGGCGACGGCTGGCAGACTCCGGAATTCGTGAAGCTGGCTGGTGAAGCTTCCGAAGGCCAGTACGCATCCAGCTGCGGCGTGCCGCGCGACAAGATGCCGGGTTTCGCTGCCTTCAACGACAAGTTCAAGGCCAAGTTCAACACCGAAGTACAGATCTACGCTCCGTACGAGTACGACGCAGTTCGTGTACTGGTTGACGCCATGAAGCGCGCCGGCTCCACCGACCCGAAAACCTACCTGGCTGAAGTTGGCAAAACCAACTACACCGGCGTAACCGGCCAGATCGCCTTCGACGAGAAGGGTGACATCAAGAACGGCGCGGTAACCGTGTACCAGGTTAAAGGCGGCAAGTGGGAAGTGGTTTCCACCGTTGGCGGCCCGGCTGCTGCTGCAGCACCGGCTTCCGCAGCCAACTAAGCACTGGCTTGTACCCAAAACGGCACCGCAAGGTGCCGTTTTTGTTTTTGTATCGGCTTGCACATCCGTAATCGCCTCGCTACCATGTTGCAGTGCGATGTCGATTGTATCCTTTCGATATTCCCCCTTCCGGCAGACCCACCACCCTTGGGTTGCCGCCGGATTCTGTAGTATCGCGCGCCCCAACAGGGCGGCCGACCGCTGACCAAGATCACCAGAAACCAATAATTTAATGCTCCCATGCAGGAGCAGGGACCGGCTTTACCTATGAAAATCGCAAATTTTGCCCTGGCCGCCGCTACGGCTGCCACCCTCGCCGCTTGCGGCAACTCCCAGCAATCCGCCAGCCAGGAAGCCAGCGCCGCCGCCCCGGCTGCCGCCGGCAAAGTGGTACGCATCGGCTCGGCCAACCCGCTGACCGGCCCGTTCGCCCACTGGGGCCGCGATGCCGATAACGGCGTCAAGCTGGCCGTGGACGAAGCCAACGCCGAAGGCCTGACCCTGGATGGTCAGAAAGTCAGCTTCGAAGTGATGTCCGAGGACGACCAGGCCGACCCGAAAGCCGCCACCCAGGTTGCGCAGCGCTTTGTCGATGGTGGCGTTGCCGCCGTTGTCGGCCACCTCACCTCCGGCGCCGCCATCCCGGCCTCCCGCATCTACAACGATGCTGGCATCCCGATGGTGGCAGGTTCAGTCACCAGCCCGAAATTCACTCAGCAGGGTTACAACAACACCTTCCGCATCATTGCCAACGATCTGCAGCAAGGCCAGGCGCTGGCCAAGTTCGCCGTGGGCGAACTGAAGGTGAAAAACGTCGCCATCATCGACGACCGCACCACTTACGGCCAGGGTCTGGCCGACGACTTTGCCAAGGCAGTGGAAGCCGCCGGCGGCAAGGTAGTGAAGCGCGAATACACTACCAACACCGCCACCGATTTCATGGCCATCCTCACCTCGCTGAAAGGCGCCAAGCCCGAGCTGCTGTTCTACGGCGGCATGGATGCCCAGGCCGGCCCGCTGGTGAAACAGATGCGCAAGCTGGGCATGGAAACCCGCTTCATGGGCGCTGACGGCGTAAATACCGCCGAGTTTGCCAAGCTGGCCGGCACCGCCGCCGAAGGCGCCTATGCCTCCAGCGCCGGCGCCTCCAAGGAACTGATGCCGGGCTTTGCCGCCTTCAACACCAAGTACAAGGCCAAGTTTGGCAGCGAGATCCAGGCCTACGCGCCGTACACCTACGACGCCGCCAAAGTGCTGATCGATGCCATGAAACGCGCCGGCTCGGCCGACCCGAAAAAATTCCTGGCCGAAGTGGGCAAGACCCAGTTGCAGGGCGTGACCGGCCCGATCGCCTTCGAAAGCAATGGCGACGTGAAGAACGGCACCGTTACCCTGTACCAGCTGCAAGGCGGCGCCTGGAAAGGCGTGATCCCTGCGGCCAACGTTGCAGCCTCCGCCGCGCAGTAAACCGGCCCGGCACGAAAAAAGCGCCTCAGCGGGCGCTTTTTTTGTTGCCGGCAGCCCAGCTGCCTAGGCCGGCAGATACGGCGCCACATGCTGCATGGCGCGCGCCACATAATCCTCCTTCTCCGCCACCGGCGCCACGTAATGCAGCGCGCCCTGCGCCGCGTCGCGCCCCAGCAGTCGGGCAATCACCCACACCGCCAGATACTGCGCGGCCAGACAGCCCCCCGCGGTGGCCACGTTGCCGTTGGCAAAGAACGGCTGATTCAGCACCGTCACGCCCGCCTCCTGCACCCAGGGCTTGCTGGTCAGGTCGGTACATGCCGCCACGTCGTGCAGCAGGCCGAGTTTCGCCAGCAGCAGCGTGCCGGAGCACTGCGCGCCCAGCAATTGCCGGGCGGGATCAAGCTGTATCTGCGCCATCAGTGCGGCATCGGCGACCACCTGCCGCGTCTGCATGCCACTGCCGACCAGCACCACATCGGCCTGGCTGGCCCCATACAGCGGGATGTGCGACTCCAGCACCACGCCATTCATCGAACGCACGCGGGGTGTCGGGCTGGCGATTGATACCCGCCAGTCCGGCTGCTTGATGCGATTCAGGATGCCCAGCGCAATCAGGGAATCGAGTTCGTTGAAACCGTCAAAGGTAAGGATAGCGATGTGCATGGAGTCGTCTTTCGGTAGCGATGGGGTTGCGACGACACAGCCTAGGCCGAATAATCAATACAATCAAAAAATTGTCATGGATACATTCCGTCATGCCACAGCCGCGCTACAAACAACTGGTGGATACGTTGGCCGCAGACATCCGCAGCGGCCGGCTACCACCCGGCACACGGCTGCCAACCCATCGCCAGCTGGCCGCCAAGCAGCGCATCGCCCTGGTAACCGCCACGCGCGTCTATGCCGAGCTTGAGGCCATGGGGCTGGTAAGCGGCGAACCCGGCCGCGGCACCTTCGTCCGCGACACCTCGCTGCCGCCCGGCCTTGGCATCGACCAGCCGTCGCTTGGCGCCGGCATGGTGGACCTCAACTTCAACAATCCGGCGCTGGCGGAGCAGAGCGCCATGCTGCGCGATGCGCTGCGCCAGCTGGCCGCCTCCGGCGATCTGGAGGCGCTGTTGCGCTACCAGCCACACGGCGGCCGCCCGCATGAGCGCGCCATCGTCGCCCGCCACCTGGCCAGCCGCGGCCTGGCGGTAAGCGGCGAGCAGACCCTGCTCGTCAGCGGCGCCCAGCACGGCCTGACGGTAACGGCCATGGCGCTGCTGCGCGCCGGCGATGTCATCGCCTGCGACGCGCTGACCTATCCCGGTTTTAAAGTGCTGGCGGAAGCCCTGCAGCTCGAGCTGCTGCCCATTCCGGCCACGGCACACGGCCCCGACCTGGCGGCCTTGGCACAGCTATGCACCCACCGCCGGGTCCGCGCCGTCTACAGCATGCCAACCCTGCACAACCCGCTGGGCTGGGTGCTGAGCGCGGCGCAGCGGCAACAGCTGGTATCGATCGCCCGCCGCCACGAGCTGCTGCTCATCGAGGATGCCGCCTACGCTTTTCTCGCGGAGCAAGCGCCGACACCGTTGGCCGCACTGGCGCCGGAACGGACCGTGTATGTATCCGGGCTATCCAAGAGCGTGGCCACCGGGCTGCGCGTCGGCTTTGTCACCGCACCGCTGCCCTGGGTCGCCGCCATCGAGCGCGCGATCCGCGCCAGCACCTGGAACACCCCCGCCGTGATGACCGCCCTCGCCTGCGGCTGGCTCGACGATGGCACCGTCACGCGGCTGGAGGCCGCCAAACGCCAGGACGCCACCAGCCGCCAGGCATTGGCTCGCCGCATCTTCGCCGGCCTGCCCTGCGTCGGCCATCCGGCGTCGTATTTCCTGTGGCTGCCGCTGGCCGAGGAGGTACGTGCCGAACAGCTGGTGGCACGGCTCGCCGCGCAGCAGGTAGCGATCGCGACGGCGGAACCGTTCGCCACCTCCGCCCAGGTTCCGCACGCGATCCGGCTGGCGCTTGGTTCCGCCCCGCCCGATGTGCTGCAACAGGCCTTGCAACAGGTGCGGCAGGCAATCGACTACTGCACGTATTGAATGCGGCCACGGCGTCGGGGCCGTTCCACCCGGCTCAGGGCGCCGCCTGCGCCGGACAACATTCGCGCGCCACGCCGTCACCGCTATTTGCCTCAATAGAAGGACGGATAGGCGACCTGCGTTTTGGCATGGCCATAGCGTTTAGATGTGGCCGAAGGCAGCTCGCCAAAAAAGGTACGATAATCGTGCGCGAAGGCGCTCAAGTGCAGAAAACCCCAACGCACGGCGGCTTCAGTCACAGACAGCCCGCACATCAAATCATGGCGCACATGATTGAGCCGTACCGCCTTGAGGTATTTTGCCGGGTTGGTCCCCACCGCACTTTCAAAGGCATACTGGATAGTACGGCGACTCAATTGCAGCTCGATGCATAGCTCGGCAATCGAAAGAAAGCATGAATCCGGATTCTGCAAAGACTGCTGGACCCGCTTAACAATTTCCCAGTTTTTGGCTGCTCGCGGTGGAGAATGCGGAGGAAACTCCGGAAAAGCAGAAACCACCTCCAAGATGCCATATAGCAGATTTCTCTCGAGCAGCGACATCCGCTCCTTATGCTGCACGGAAACGTTGGCCGCATCAGCCCGGATTGACCCAAGCGCCTGCCGCAACAACTGTCTTATATGCTCTGCGGCGGCGGGGCTTAGCTCGACCACTGGCGCCAGCAATTTTGCATACAGCGCCTGCCCAAGTCCTTGCGTCAACTCCGAGCTTAGCGAGTTAATGTCAAATTCGACATTGGCGACAATATGCCGCTCAGGTGATAAAAACTCAAAATCCGGGTAGCAGGAAAAAACATGCAGCGCATCTTTTGTGCTTTGTTCACCGCACATCCGCGAGTGCCCTTCAAGCTCCAAAGGAATGCCAATCGCCAGCCTATTTTTCGGCACCGTGCCACGCTGCAATATTTTTTTATTCAAATCCTCCACAACAAGCTGCAAGCCCCCTACCGAGGCCATGACGGACGAGCCACGGAAGATGCCGTTAGATATCTGGGTATACGACAGCCCCCACTCGGCAAACGAGCGAGCCTGATCTTCCACGTTGGCACTCACGCAGAAAGATGCACGCATGGTGGTTGGCAAGGCGTTCTGATTTTTCATGTGCGTAAAAATCGGATGCCACTTAAATTCGATAACATATTTATGGTTTCATACGACGCAATTCGTTATCTATTTACCGGTTATTTTTAATAATCCACGGCCGAATTTCCCTGCAAACATCGGCCCAAGACTACCAAACAGACCATCCATGACATATCACTTTCAAGCCGTACAGCTGTCCCGAGCTGGCAGCCCGGCTAGCCAACCGTTGCAGGCGATACTCCCTGCAAACCTATTGCAGCGCCATGCAACAAGTCATAACAGCGATCTGACACCAGAGCCAGCCAGAACAAATCCGCAACAAAAACAACCCGGCCGTCATCGGAATTGTGCGGCAAGCTGGCTACAGCCTGGCCGAGTCGCAGCCTCGCACAATGCAGCATATTAGCTTTGCCGCCCACAGCCGCCGCAATGCACCCGGCAAGTCCCACCACTACGCTAGCAATATAAAAACCAAACGCAGCAGGCATTAAAAAACGTCACCTCATTTTTTGAGGTGACGTTTATCCAAGACTGCGCGATCAAATTTAAATGGCAGAAAAGCCGTTATCGACAAACAGGTGCGTGCCATTCACGAAGCTGGATTCGTCGGAGGCCAGAAACAACGCGGCACTGGCGACTTCGTGCGGCTCGCACAACCGCCCCTGTTGCTGAATAATCGCCGCTTCGCTGACATCTACCCCCATGGCTTGCAGGTCTTGCAGCTCCTTCATGCCATGCGGCGTGCGGATAAAGCCGGGGGCAATGGCATTACAGCGGATGCCCTGGTCGCGATACTCCATCGCCACCGCCCTGGCAAACATGTGGCAAGCGCCTTTGGTGGCATCGTAGAGCACCTCGCCCGGCGTGGCGCAGACTGCAGAAATGGAAGAGGTACACACAATGCTGCCCTTGCCTTTTCTCAGCATCTGCGGCAATACCGCTTGCGTCATCAGGAACATGCTTTTGACGTTCACCCCCATCAGCCAGTCCCACTCGCTTTCCTGTATTTCCAGAAAGGGTTTCACGATCAGCGTGCCGGCATGGTTGAACAGAATGTCGGCATCGCCGTGGCGCGCCTTGATGGCTTCAACCGCCGCATTGACGTCTGCCTGCTTGGCCACGTCGGCGTAATGCGCCGATGCGACTCCGCCCTGATCGCGAATCGCCGCCGCTACCGACCTGGCCTGCTCGATATTGCGGTCGACAATCGCCACGGTGGCCCCCTCACGGGCAAAGCGCTCCGCCGCGGCGGCGCCGCAGCCGCTGGCACCACCGCTGATGATGGCGACTTTCCCAGCCAGGCGGCCTGTTGTAGTTGGCATGTTCATGTCCTGCCTGCTTAGCGAGTGGTTTCGGAAGACAAGTTGGCCGCGTCAAACACGTCCAGATGCAGCTGCTTGTTGCGGTTGACCAGGTAGTACAGCACGCCCGGAATCACCAGCGCCGGCAGCCAGGAAATATCGGTGCCGATAATCTGGTCGATGGGGCCCTTGTAGAAAGACAGCTCCATGAACGGAATCTGCGCCACCACCGCAATGGCGTAGATGGCCAGCGTATTCCAGTTCACCTTGCCGTAGATGCTGTTGACGTCATACATCGCCGGCACGCTGTAACGGCCCTTGCGGATCAGGTAGTAATCCACCAGGTTGATGGCACTCCAGGGCACCAGCACATACACCTGGCCGATCAGGATGTCGCTGAAGTAGGCGTTGAAGTTGTACTGCGCGGCAATGGCGATCACGGTCACGATAACGGCGACAATGGCCATGATGATGAACTTGGTCCACACGCCGATCTTGGTAGCGCCCTTGAAGCCGGTAAAGATGGTGGTGGTCGACATGTACGAGCTGTACAGGTTCATCACGTTCCACTCCAGCACGCCGATGATGATCACGTAGTACGCCAGCTGCGTATGCTCCGGAAACAGCTTGGCAATGGCGCTACCCGGGTCGGTGGTGACATCCATCGCCGCGGCGGCCATGATCGCCCCCAGCAGCATCACCACGGTGGAACCGACCACGATGCCCAGATAGCTGTACCAGAAAGTGGAGCGGGTAGAGATGCTGGACGGCAGGTAGCGCGAGTAATCCGCCACATAAGGGCCGGCGCCCAGGGTCCAGGAAGCAGCCTGGGTCACCACCAGGCAGAAGGTGGCAAACTTGAAGGTGCTGGCCGCTACCAGCCACATCCCGGCCGGCAGGCCTTTCTGCAGCACGAGATACGCGGCCATCAGGAAGATGACGCCGGAGATGGCGCTCATGTAGGCGCCGATCTTGTGGATCAGCTCGTAGCCGATGAAACCGACGATCAGCGTCAGTACGCCAAACAGGATGATGGCGTCGTTATCCGACACCGGCACCACCGCCTTGATGGAATCGCGCATCACCACTCCGTTGGCCGCAGTGAACAGGATGTAGGCCAGCACCACGATGGCCAGCGGCACCCCGGCGCCGATCACGCCAAACTGCGCCCGGCTTTGAATCATCTGTGGAATGCCCAGATGCGGGCCCTGCGCAGAGTGGGCCGCCATGAAAATGGAGCCGATCAGGTTGCCCAGGATCAGCCCGATGAAAGTCCAGCCAAGATTCAGCCCCGCCACCACCCCCAGCGCACCGATCACCATGGTGGTGACTTGCATGTTGGCACTACACCAAATGGTAAACAGCCGTTTGGCTGAACCATAGCGTTCATTCTCCGGAATGAACTCGACACTTCTGTTCTCGATCTCCATACCTTCCCCTATCCGGATGTCTAATGAGTATTTCCGTAAAACCGCACTCCAGCGAAAAGTTGAAGTCACGGTTTGTGAGGGAAAATCTAGGTGATGGCCAGAGCCGCCACTATCAGATATTGGCAAGGCTGGAAAAATTGTCGGGCGAACGCTGGCAGCCGACACGCCGAGCAACAACTGCCCGCCACTAGCCACCGTTACCCCGGGATACCGCGGGCGCCTGCCACGGGCCTACAGCATCGCAGGTTGCCATGCCGCATGCTCCACCCCCTGCCCGGCCGGCCTGCGGCCAACGTTACCGGCCGGGGCGGTGCGCTAGCGCACCGCCGGCGGTTCTAGCCGGCAATAAAAAAAGCGCCGACTGGCGCTTTTTTACCTCCGACAGCAACGGCTATTTCACCGTGCCATGTCGGCCATTTTCTCGCCCAGTCGCACCGGACGCGCCGGCGCCCAGTCGGCGTTGAACTGCACGGTCTGCTGCGGAAACAGCAGCACCACGGTAGAACCCAGCAGGAAGCGCCCCATCTCCTCGCCCTGGCGCAGGCGGATGGCGCCGTCGTCATAGCGCCATTCGCGGACATCGCCACTGCGCGGCGGGTTGACCACGCCATGCCAGGCCGTCGCCATGCTACCGACGATGGTGGCGCCGACCAGCACCAGCAGCATCGGGCCGTGCGCGGTCTCGAATTCGCACACCACCCGCTCGTTGCGGGCGAACAGCCCCGGCACGCCGCGGGCGGTGGTCGGGTTCACCGAGAACAGCTCACCCGGCACGTAGATCATGCGCTTGAGCGTGCCGTCGCACGGCATGTGGATGCGGTGGTAATCGCGCGGGCTGAGATAGATGGTGGCGAAATGGCCGTTGGCAAACGCGGCGGCCAGCTGGCTATCGCCGCCCACCAGCGCGGTGGTGGAATAGTGATGGCCCTTGGCCTGGAACAGCTGATCCTGCTTGATGGCGCCAAACTGGCTGATGGCGCCATCCACCGGGCAGACGAACGGCGCCGCCGCCAGCGGGCGCGCGCCCGGCTGCAAAGCGCGGGTGAAGAATTCGTTGAACGAGGCGTAGCTGGCTGGGTCCGGGTTGGCCGCTTCCGCCATGTTGACGTTGTAACGCTGGATGAAGCGGCGGATCAGCGCCGTCGTGGCGCCGCCACCCTTGGCATTGGCGATGCTGCCGGCGAAGCGGGTCAACGCCTGTTTGGGCAACAAGTACTGCGGCAATACGGCCAAGCGGTCACGCACGATTCATCCCTCGTCAAAAGCAGCCGCGCATTATAGCGGCAGCCCGGCGCCGGCGGCCAGTCGCGTTGCCCCCCCCGGCAGCAGGCCGCGGCACGCCGAGCCCGGCGGCAACGGCGCGGTGCAGACCGCGCCAAGGGCATGCCGGGGTGTGGCGCCGGCCCCGGTTGCGGCCAACGTTGGCCGCAACCGAACGGCACCATGTGCGGCAAGCCGCCCGGCGCCCTTGCCGCGAGCCGCCCCCTAAATGCAACAAGCGGCATGCTCCTCCCGGAACATGCCGCTTGCCGGCAACAGCAGCCGCTGCTCAGGCCGCCAGGATCACCCGGTTGCGCCCCAGGTGCTTGGCCTCGTACAAGGCCGCGTCGGCACGGCGCAGCCAGTGCTCGACATCGCTGTCTTCATGATGCGCCATGGCCACGCCGATGCTGATGGTCAGCTGCACCTCGGCGCCCCCCTCGCTGATCAGCGCCGCCGCCACCCGTTGCCGCACCCGTTCCGCCACTTCCAGCGCCGTTTCGCACTCGCAGCGCCGCAGTAGCAGCACGAACTCCTCGCCGCCAAAACGGCCGGCCAGATCGCTGCTGCGCACTTCGCGCCGCAGCATGCCGGCCACCATGCGGATCGCCTTGTCGCCGGCCATGTGGCCGTGCCTGTCGTTGATGTGCTTGAACAGATCGATATCCAGCATCAGCAGCGCCGCCTCCTCGCCGCGCAGCCGGCTGGTATGCCAGCACTCCGCCAACGCCTGGTTGGTACTCTGGCGATTAGCAAGGCCGGTCAGGCCGTCGGTGCGCGCCTGTTCCGCCAACTCGGCATTGGCGCGCTCCAGCTGCGCCAGCAGCTGGTTGTTGGTACGATGCCAGTGCAGGAACATCTGGTAGCCGAACATGCCCATGAACACCGACACAAAGGCAATCACCCAGAAAAACGCCCAGATCATGGCGGACAGCCGATCGGCCGCGAAGCTGAGCTTGGCAACCGACTGGCTGTGCACCTCGGCCTGCACGCTCTCGGTGCCCAGCCAGATGGTGGTCAGCGCGTAGATCAGCACGCCGATGATCAGCGCGCCCATCAGCTGCAGCACCAGCTTGCGCGACTCGGTGGGCTGAATCGACAGCAACTGCTGGTGCGCGCCCAACCAGACCTCCACCCGCGGCCAGGTCAGCGCCAGCAGCGGCGCCACAATCAGCGAGCTCTGCAGGAAGTTGCCCAGCCACCAACCCTGCCAGATGGCGAACAGCGCCACCTGGTCCACCCGGTTGGTGTAGCACCACACCAGCGCCGCGGCGGAGCTGAACATGCTGCCGACGAAGGCCATCTGCAGGAAAAACACCAGCGCACGCCAGGAAAACAGCGAGCATGGCATGGCAATGGCGCGGTAGCCCAGCACCATCACCCCCAGCCCGATGGGGTTACCGCAGGCAAACAGCAGCGCCCAATACCAGGGCATGCCGGCGTACAGTGCCAGGGTCAGCGTGGACAGATAGGCCGGCAGCGCCCCCCAGCCCCAGCCGAAGCACAGCGCCCACCAGGTACAGATCAGCAGCGGCGGATAAATGGAAACGTACAGCTCGGCGCCGCCAAACTGCAACGCCTGCCCGGACCAGGCATAGATCACCGAGGCCAGCCCCAGCGAGATGCTGAGCAGGATGGACAGGAGCCAGGTGGCCAAGAAGGTCGTCTTTTGCCCGGTAGTGCCGTTGCGCCACAAACGCCGGAAGCTGACGCTATGGTACGCGTCAGCCATATTCACGGCGGCAGGAGGCGGCAGGTCGGCACACAGAGTCATGGCATGATTTCGAAATGGTGGACGTATGCTGACGGGCGGCCCGTCATGCAGATGGCAATCACTGGCTTAACCCTATCAGTAAACCCTATCACTATTAAGTTAAAACGCGACCAGTTTCAAAAAAAGTTTAATGTCATGACGTGCCACGCACAAAATGGCCGCCCGAGCCCGACACATGTTGGCCGCATGCCGGCTGCGCCACCATCACGCCACCACGGCGGCAGCCCGGCTGCCGCCACAACCAGAGAGAAACGCGACATGACCACCTTGCAACGCTGCGGCTGGTGCGGCGACGACCCGCAATACATCGCCTACCACGACGACGAATGGGGCCGCCCGGTGCACGACGACACCCGGCTGTTCGAGATGCTGGTGCTGGAGGGCGCCCAGGCCGGCCTGTCGTGGATCACCATCCTGCGGAAGCGCGACAACTACCGCCGGCTGTTCCACGGCTTTGATCCGGCCAGAGTGGCCGCCATGAACGAAGCCGACGTGGAACGGCTGCTGCTGGACGCCGGCATCGTGCGCAACCGGCTGAAAGTGAACAGCGCCATCCGCAACGCCCGCGTGTTCCTGGCCATGCAGCAGCAGTACGGCAGCTTCGCGCGCTGGCTGTGGCAGCAGGTCGACGGCCAGCCCATCGTCAACCACTGGGCCAGCCTGGCCGACTGCCCGGCCAGCACACCGCTGTCGGACCGCATCAGCAAAGCGCTGAAGCAGCACGGCATGAATTTTGTCGGCAGCACGGTGATCTACGCCTTCCTGCAGGCCACCGGCGTGGTGAACGACCATCTGCTGAGCTGCCCCAACCATCCGCAGCATCACGCCGCGCGCTAGCGGCTACCGGCTCTACCCTGGTCTGCCCGCACACCAAGCCAGCCGCAAGCAAGGTTGGCCGCATGCGCGCCAGCCGCGGCCAGGCTTTATGCCGCCGCGGCGCTCAGGCCAGCTCCAGCAGCTGCACCTCCAGCGCACCGTTGTCGTCGGCCACTTCCTGGCCGAATTCCATGATGGTGTCGTCGTCCGGGTCGCTGTGCCACTGCACCGTCACGTAGTTGCCGGCCACCGCGGCGGCGTTCAGCCGTTCGAAGATGGCCAGGATCGCCTTGGTGCTGGCGCTGTTGAAATAGGCCAGCTGCACGTCCACGATGATGCGGCTGCTGCTCTGCTGCGCCAGGTAGCCATGCAGCGCGTGCATGAGCGGCTCGAAGAACACCGCGGCGTTTTCCGGGTAGCACTCGCCCTTCAGCGCCAGATAGTGGTTGGCAAAGTCGAAGTTCACTTCCGGGCTGAAACTGGTGGCGGCAAGATAGATGTTTTGCATGATCAGATAGTGGCTTTCAGATAGAACATGGTGGTCGGGCTGTCCGGGCCGTGCTCGTCGGCGAAGTCGAACTCCACCGGGCCGGACGCGTCGCGCGCCACGGTGAGGAAGCCCAGCCCGGCCCCCTTGCTTTCGGCGTCGTTGTCGGCGCGCAGCTTCTGCTTGTACAGCTGCTTGATGTCGTCGTTGCTCATGCCCAGAAGCGGCGCCAGCTTGTCGCGGATGCGGCCAACCTGGTTGCGGTCCACCGGGTTGGCGCACACCACGTAGAACTGCCCCAGGTGCTCGCCCACCCACAGCGCGCCGCGGCGGATCTCGTGGTCATCGCTCTCGCTGGCGGTAAGGTGCTCGGCGGAGTAATGCACCACGTTCTGCGCCATCTCGATGAACACCGAGAACAGCTTGCGGCGCTGCACATTGCTGGCGTCGGTCTGGTTCAGCCGCAACCGCAGCGCGTCGGCCATGGCGGTAACGATGGCCTGCGAGAAATAGCCGGTGTAGAAGAACACCACGCTCTCGTCGCGGGCCAGGTTCTGGAAACGGAAGAAAGCGTCCAGGCTCATGCGCGCTGCTCCGTGAAATGCACGCCGAACAGGCTGACGTCGTCGCGGCGGCTGTTTTCGCCCTGCCAGTGGTGGAAGGCGTCCAGCAGTGCCTGGCGCTGTGCCGCCATCGGCTGCTGGGCGTGCTTGAGAATCTGTTCCTTGAAGCGCTTCTTGCCGAAGCAGATACGCTTGGGGCCGCCGATCTGGTCGATGATGCCGTCGGTGCTGATGTACAGCCGGCTGCCCGGCTTCAGCTTCACGCGGTGGTTGTCCCACTGGTAGTCCAGCGGCGTGGACACATAGCCGACGCCCTTCTTGTTGCCGTCGATCACCTCCACCGCGTCGCCGCCCTTGGGCAACACGAAGATCGGCGTCTTGGCGCCGGCAAAGGTCAGCGTGTGGCTGGCGTGGTCGTACCAGCAGAACGCGCAGTCCATGCCGTCGTCGGAGCGCACCTCGATGTTTTCCTCCACCTGGTGCTCGTCGGCCGACAGCTGGCCCAGCGACTCCTTCACCTGGCGGTTGATGGCCGACAGCAGCGCCGCCGGATTGTGCAGATCGTAGGTGCCCAGCACCTGTTTCAGTGCCGAGGCCATGATCAGTGTCATGAAGGCGCCGGGCACGCCGTGGCCGGTGCAGTCGATCACCGCCACGAAAAAGCCGTCGTCGCGCTTCACGAAGTAGTAGTAGTCGCCGCCCACCACGTCGCGCGGCTCCCAGGCCATGAAGTAGTCGTCCAGGCAGGCAGCCATGTCGCGGCGCGAGCTTTGCAGGAACGATTGCTGGATCACCGAGGCGTAATTGATGCTGTCCATCATCTGGCGATGCTTCTGCGCCTGCTGGTCGGCCAGCGCCTGCACCAGCGACACCCCCAGCCCCACGCCGGCGTAGTCGCCATCCACGGTAATCAGAAAGCCATCGGACAGCACCTTGTCGCCGCGCGACAGCGCCAGGTAGGACAGCTCGGTCAGCGGCAAGTGGTAGTCCACCACCAGCGGGTTGGCGTCCATGAACGCGGTGCACGGCTTGCGGCCGAAGATCTCGCGGTGAAACGGCCGCGCCAGCATGCTCATGAAATGGTTGCGGTTGATGATGCCCAGCGGCGCGCCATCGCGCACCACCGGCAGGTTGGACAGCTCCGGCTGGCTGCTGAACAGCTCCAGCACCTGGTAATTGCTGCTCTCCGGCGTTACCACCGGCGGGCTTTGCAATAGATGACCGGCTACCTGGGTTACCGCAGACAGCGCGGCACGATCGCTATGCATGGTGAATTCCTGCGTCGACAAACAATGCCGGCAGTGTAGGCAGCCCGCATTACTGGCAGGTGACGGCAATTTGAAATCACTGTTAAACAAAAGCCGGCAAATTGTTCGTCATTATTAAACGCTTGCTCAAAAATGCCACGTGGCGGCGGCACAAAGCCAGCACCGTGCCCCGCCGGCTGTTTTATAGTCAGCAGATGCCATCTGCCTGCCGCCACGCCATGCGCCGCTACCTGCTACTGCCCCTGCTGCTTGCCAGCCTGCCCGCCGCCCATGCGGCCAACTGCGACGGCCTGCCGGCGCTGGCCGCGCCCACCGCGCCCGGCCTGTGCGCCGGCATCGTCGCCGACGGGCTGCACCAGCCGCGCGGCATCGCCGTGCTGGCGGACGGCAGCGTGCTGGTGAGCGAAATGCGGCGCTGGGACGCTCCAACCGGACGACTGTTGCGCTTTAGCCAGCAAAATGGCCGCTGGCAGCGGCAGACGCTGCTGCGCCAGCTGGATCGCCCGCACAGCGTGGCGCAGCTGGCGGATGGCAGCATCCTGCTGGGCGAGGTTGGCCGCATCAGCCGCTTCAACCTGGCCAATCCGCAGCAGCGCCAGACACTGGCCACCCTGCCCGCGCGCCAGCGCCACCCGCTGACCACCTTCACCCTCGCCGGCGACACGCTGTACGTGAACATCGGCAGCAGCAGCAACAACTGCGAGCAGGCCAGCGCGGCGCAGCGCCAGGCCGGGCGCTGCGCGGAGGTGGAAGGCGACGCGGCCACCGGCGTGGTGCGCCGTTACCGCTGGGACGGCAGCGCGCTGCAGTACCAGGGCGTGTTCGCCCGCGGCCTGCGCAACAGCATGGCCATCTCCGTGCACCCATCCGGCAGCGTGCTGCAGGTGGAAAACAGCCGCGACGGCATCCACCTGCCGCTGGGCCTGCCCGACGACAACGAGCTGCCGCACGACGAACTGAACCTGCTGCAGGCCGGCCGGCACTACGGCTGGCCGTTCTGCTACGACAACGCGGTGACGGCGCCGGAATTTCCTGGCTATAACTGCCGGCAGAGCGCCAAGCCGCTGCGGCTGCTGCCGGCGCATGCCGCGCCGCTGGGGCTGGCCTGGTGGCAAGGCGGCAACGCCCCGGCGGCCTGGCGCGACTGGCTGGTGATCGGCTACCACGGCTACCGCCAGCACGGCCAGCGCGTAGTGGCCTTCGCCAGCGATGCGCGCGGCCTGCCGCGCGGGGCGGGCGTCACCCTGCTGGGGCCGTGGCGCGGCCAACATGGCCCGGCCGGGCCGGTGGAAATCAAGGCGGCAGCGGACGGCAGCCTGTGGCTGACCGACGACCGCAACGGCCAGCTGCTGCGGCTGGTGGCCCACTCACGCTGACCAGCCGGCCACCGCCTGCTGCGCCGGCGCGGCACAACGGCGCCCCGGCAGCGCAGCGGCGCCTTCCCCGCCGTAACGCGTGCGGCACGCCGCCGGTCACGCATTGCCATCGGCATAGGCAAATCACATAATGCGCCGTCCCCCACCCAAGGAGCCCAGCATGATCGACCACACCGGCATCAGCGTCAGCGACTTTGCCCGCAGCAAGACCTTCTACCAGGCCGCACTGGCGCCTATCGGCTACCAACTGCTGCTGGAATTTAGCGCCGCCGTTACCGGTCGCAGTGACGTGGCCGGCTTCGGCGAGCCGCCCAAGCCGGATTTCTGGCTCAGCCACGGCACGCCGAACCAGCCGCCGCTGCACGTGGCGTTCCGCGCCGCCAACCGCCAGCAGGTGGACGCCTTCCACGCCGCGGCACTGGCCGCCGGCGGCCGCGACAACGGCGCGCCGGGGCTGCGGCCGCACTACCACCCAGACTATTACGGCGCCTTCGTGCTGGACCCGGACGGGCATAACATCGAAGTGGTCTGCCATCAGCCGGCCTGAGCACCATCACGCCCCCGCAGGCCGGCCGTGCGGCCAACATCCGCCGCCGCCGGCGTGCGCCAAGGTTGGCCGCAAGCCCCCTTGCTGCTACACTCCCGCGCCTTAGTCCGTTTCCATAGCCAAGTCATTGTGAACAAAGCCAAATTCTCCAGCCTCAACCTGCCTGACGCTCTGGTGTCCAACCTCGATAGCCTGGGCTATCACAGCATGACCGCGATCCAGGCCGCCAGCCTGCCCGCCATCCTGGACAACCGTGACGTGATTGCGCAGGCCAAGACCGGCAGCGGCAAGACGGCGGCGTTCGGCTTGGGCCTGCTCACCAGCATCAACCCGCGCTGGTTCGCCATCCAGGCACTGGTGCTGTGCCCCACCCGCGAGCTGGCCGACCAGGTGGCACAGGAAATCCGCCGCCTGGCGCGCAGCATCGACAACGTGAAGGTGATCACCCTGTGCGGCGGTACGCCGATGGCGCCGCAACGCGCCTCGCTGGAACACGGCGCGCACATCGTGGTGGGCACCCCGGGCCGGCTGCAGGATCACCTGTCGCGCGGCACGCTGGAGCTGGCCGGGGTCAAGACCCTGGTGCTGGACGAGGCCGACCGCATGGTGGACATGGGCTTCATCGAGGAGATCGTCGGCATCGTGCGCGCCTGCCCGCGCCAGCGCCAGACGCTGATGTTCAGCGCCACCTACCCGGACAACATCCGCAAGCTGGCCGAGCAGTTCATGAAGAACCCGCACATGGTGCAGGTGGAAGCGCTGCACGACGCTGGCCAGATCGAGCAATGGTGGTACGAGATCGACCCGGATCACCGCCTGGAGGTGGTGGCGCGCATCCTGCAAAGCGTGCGGCCAACCTCGGCGCTGGCGTTCTGCAACACCAAGCAGCGCTGCAAGGAGCTGGTCGACGCACTGCAGCAGGCCGGTTATTCCGCCATCGCGCTGTACGGCGAACTGGAGCAGCGCGACCGCGACCAGGTGCTGGCCCGCTTCGCCAGCAAGAGCGCCACCGTGCTGGTGGCCACCGACGTGGCGGCGCGCGGCCTGGACATCAAGGAACTGGACCTGGTGATCAACGTCGACGTGGCGCACGACCCGGAAGTGCACATCCACCGCATCGGCCGTACCGGTCGCGGCGAAAAGCACGGCCTGGCGCTGACCCTGGTCAGCCCCAGCGACGCCCGCCGCGCCTCGGCGATCGAGGAATACCAGAAGGCCGACCTGAACTGGGAAGAGCTGGACGACCTGAAGCCGGCCCCGGGCGGTGCGCTGCTGCCGCCGATGGTGATGCTGGAAATCGCCGGCGGCAAACGTGACAAGCTGCGCCCCGGCGACATCCTCGGCGCGCTGACCGGCGAAGGCGGCCTGAGCGGCCCGCAGGTAGGCAAGATCACCGTGTTCGAGTTCAACACCTTCGTGGCGCTGGACCGCCACATCGCCGAACAGGCGTTCGGCCGCCTGTCGCGCGGCAAGATCAAGGCCAAGCAGTACAAGATGCGCCTGCTGGACTGAGCTGCCGCCAGCCCGCATGCTGCCGCGACCGCCCGCCCGGGTGTCGCGGCATTTTTATTGCCCGCCGCACGGCCCCGCCGAGCGGCAACAGCACAAGGTCGCCCCATGCGCATTACCCTGGACAAGGCCCGCCGCGAGCAGGCCATCGCCTCGCTGCAGCGCTACGGCGCGGAAAACTTCGACGAACCGCCGGGCCGGCTGCAAAGCGAGGCGCTGCTGGACTTCCTGCTGGCCGAAATCGGCCCCGCCATCTACAACCGCGCGGTGCACGACGTGCAGCAGCGACTGCTGCAGCGGGTGCAGGAGGTGGACATCGAGGTGCACGCGGAAGAGTTCGACTGGTGGCAGGCACGGCGCCAGCGCTGAGCCGGCCGCCACTCCAAAAAAAAACAGCCCGGCCGCAGCCAGGCTGTCTTGCGCGGCAAGTCGCGCTTATTTCTTCGCCAGCTTGGCGAACGCTGCCGCCATGGCGCCGCCGGCCGGCTCCTGCGCCTGCTGGCGCGGCTTGCCGCCAGCACGCGGCTCGCTGCGGCCGGCACCGCTGCGGCTGCTGCTGCCCGGCTCATCGTCCAGGCGCATGGTCAACGCGATGCGCTTGCGCGGCACATCCACCTCCAGCACCTTCACCTTCACTACCTGGCCGGCCTTCACCACCGTGCGTGGGTCGTCGACGAACTTGGTCGATAGCGCCGAGATATGCACCAGGCCGTCCTGGTGCACACCGATGTCGACGAAGGCGCCGAAGTTGGCGACGTTGGTCACCACGCCTTCCAGCAGCATGCCCGGCTGCAGGTCCTTGATGTCCTCCACCCCGTCCTTGAAGGTGGCGGTGCTGAATTCCGGACGCGGGTCGCGGCCCGGCTTTTCCAGTTCCTTCAGGATGTCGATCACCGTGGGCAGGCCGAAGCGCTCGTCGGTGTAGTCGCTGGCGCGCACGCTCTTGATGAAGCTGATGTCGCCGATGATGTCCTTCACCGCGCGGCCAGTCTTGCCGACGATGCCCTCCACCAGCGGGTAGGCTTCCGGGTGCACCGAAGAGGCATCCAGCGGGTTGGCCCCGCCCATGATACGCAGGAAGCCGGCCGCCTGCTCGAAGGTCTTGTCGCCCAGGCGGCTGACTTTCAGCAGCTCGCGGCGGCTCTTGAAGGCGCCGTTGGCGTCGCGGTGGGCCACGATGTTGGCCGCCAGCGTGCTGTTGAGGCCGGAGACGCGGGTGAGCAGCGGCACCGAGGCCATGTTCACGTCCACGCCCACGGCGTTCACGCAGTCTTCCACCACCGCGTCCAGGCTGCGCGCCAGCTGGCTCTGGTTCACATCGTGCTGGTACTGGCCGACGCCGATGGATTTCGGGTCGATCTTCACCAGCTCGGCCAGCGGGTCCTGCAGGCGGCGGGCGATGGACACCGCGCCGCGCAGGCTCACGTCCAGCTCCGGGAATTCCTTGGCCGCCAGCTCGGAGGCGGAGTACACCGAGGCGCCGGCCTCGCTGACCACGATCTTGGTCATACCCAGTTGCGGGAAGGCGCGGATCAGCTCCTGCGCCAGCTTGTCGGTTTCGCGGCTGGCAGTGCCGTTGCCGATGGCGATCAGCTGCACCCGGTGACGGGTGCACAGCGCCGCCAGGGTGGCGATGGAGCGGTCCCAGTCGCGGCGCGGCTCGTGCGGGAAGATGGTGCTGGTATCCAGCAGCTTGCCGGTGTTGTCCACCACCGCCACTTTCACCCCGGTGCGCAGCCCCGGGTCCAGGCCCAGGGTGGCACGCGGGCCGGCCGGCGCCGCCAGCAGCAGGTCTTTCAGGTTGGCCGCAAACACCTTGATCGCCTCGGCATCGGCGGCTTCCTTGATGCGCGACATCAGTTCCAGTTCCAGCGACAGGAAGATCTTGGCGCGCCAGGTCAGGCGTACGCTGTCCAGCAGCCACTTGTCGGCGGCGCGGCCGGCATCCTTGATGCCGAACTGTGCGGCCACCAGCTCCTCGTAGGCGGAGCGCTGCGTCAGCGGGGTATCGTCCGGCTGGTACTTCAGCGCCAGGCTCAGCACGCCCTCGTTACGGCCGCGCAGCAGCGCCAGCGCGCGGTGCGACGGCGTGGTTTTCAGCAGCTCGCGGTGGGCGAAGTAGTCGGCAAACTTGGCGCCTTCCTGCTCCTTGCCGGCCACCACGCTGGCGGCCAGCTCGGCCTCGCTCCACAGCTTGTCGCGCAGGCGGCCCAGTAGCGCGGCGTCCTCGGCAAAGCGTTCGATGAGGATGGCGCGGGCACCGTCCAGCGCCGCCTTGGTATCGGCCACGCCCTTGTCGGCGTCGACATAGCCTGCGGCCAACGTTTCCGGCACTTGCGTCGGGTCGGCCAGCAGGCTGTCGGCCAGCGGCTCCAGCCCGGCCTCGCGCGCAATCTGTGCCTTGGTGCGGCGCTTGGGCTTGTACGGCAGGTACAGGTCTTCCAGCGTGGTCTTGTTGTCGGCACCGTAGATGGCGGCCTGCAGTTGCGGCGTCAGCTTGTCCTGCTCGGCAATGCTTTTCAGGATGCTGTCGCGGCGCTCGTCCAGCTCGCGCAGGTAACCCAGGCGTTCGCCGAGCATGCGCAGCTGGGTGTCGTCCAGGCCGCCGGTGGCTTCCTTGCGGTAGCGGGCGATGAAGGGAATGGTGGCGCCCTCGTCGATCAGGGCAATGGTGGCGCTGACTTGCGCTTCGCGGACATTCAGTTCGGTAGCCAGGCGGCTGGCGATGCTCTTCAACATGCGGCGTGATTCTG
This sequence comes from Vogesella facilis, assembly GCF_042648525.1. Taxonomy (NCBI): domain Bacteria; kingdom Pseudomonadati; phylum Pseudomonadota; class Betaproteobacteria; order Neisseriales; family Chromobacteriaceae; genus Vogesella; species Vogesella facilis. The sequence goes on along the minus strand of NZ_JBHRXN010000031.1, from coordinate 405,367 downwards.
TGCGAAAAAACGGAAGCCGCTACTGTAACGGCATACGCCGGAAAAGCAAGCCGCGCGGCGCCAAAAGCACAAGGCCCGGCATGCGCCGGGCCTTGTGCTGGCAGAACTTGCGAGCTGCTTACACCGCCACCGGGCGCAGCAGCCAGGCCTGCGCCTCTTCCACGGTGTCGAAGTATTCCGGGTGGCTGCGGGTAAGCAGGCCGGAGATATGCGCCGCCAGGTTGATCCACACATCGTTGCGCACGATGGCGAAGCGGCCGAAATCGTTCTCGTGCGCGCGCATGAAGCGCACTTCTTCCATCGCCATGTCCAGCGTGAAATCCTTCATGCCGGACAGGTCCAGCAGCACATCCGGCTTGCCATGCTCTTCGGCGCGCTTGAGCAGCGCCTGCTCCAGCAGCTTGAAATCGCCGAGGGTGAACTCGTTGAACAGCGCCACATCCAGGCCGTATTCCTGTTCGCGGATGGAAATCATGTCGGGCTCCTTTCTGGGTAACGGCAACCAGCCCCCTTGCGAGCGGTGCCAACGGTCATGCTCAGTCTGAATTCTAGCGGCGGCTGGCCAGAATGCCGCTGAGAATAATCAAGCCCATGGCGGCCAGCTCGCCGGCGCTCAGCACATGCCGCCACACCAGCACGCCGAACAAGGCGGAGAACACCACGGTGAGATAGGACAGATTGGCCACCAGCAGCTTGCGGCCAACCTTGTAGGCGCGGGTCATCGCCAGCTGCGCCACCATCGCGGTGGCACCCAGCCCCAGCACCCACGGCAGGTTGGCCGCGGTGAGCGGCTGCCAGTCCTGCCCCAGCATCAGCAACAGGCCGCCCAGGGTGGAGATCAGCGCAAAGTAAAACACCGTGCGCCATTCCGCCTCACCGGCCTGGCCCAGCTCGCGCACATGCAGGTAGGACCAGCCGGCGAGGAAGCCGGAACCCAGCCCGATCACCCCCGGCCACAGCCCCACCCCCAGCAGCGTGGGCTTGAGCAGCAGCGCCACGCCGGCAAAGCCCAGCACCATCGCCAGCAGCGCCGGCGGCGCCAGTTTCTCGCGCAGCAGCAGCACCGACAGCAAGGCCAGGAACAAGGGCGAGGTGTAGTTGAGGGTGACGGCGGTGGACAGCGGCAGATGGCTGATGCCGTAGAAGTAGCACAGCAGCGAGATGTAACCCAGCACGCCGCGCCGCAGGTGGCGGCCCAGCAGCGGCGTGGCGAACGACTGCCGCCGCAGCAAGGCATTGCCGCCCAGCAGCAGCACGGCAAAAGCGGTGCGCCAGAACACCAGTTCCACCGTCCCCAGTGTGGCGGCGGCCAGTTTGACGAACACGCCCATCAGGCCGAAGCTGCCGGCGGCCAGCAGCATCCACAGCGCACCGTTCATCGGCCGCCCCGGATCGCCAGCAAGCCGCAGGCCACGATCAGCAGCATGCCGGTCAGCGCCGACGACGCCAGCACCTGGCCCTGCAGCAGCACGCCCAGCAGTGCGGAAAACACCACGGTGAGATAGGACAGGCTGGACACCAGGTACTTGCGCCCTTCCTTGTAGGCGCGCGTCATCGCCAGCTGCCCCCACAGGCCGAACAGGCCCACCGCCACCAGCTGCAGCAGCGCCGGCAGATCCGGCAGCGAGAAGCCGCCGCGCAGCAGCACCATGCCGAGGCCGAACAGCGAGGCCAGCAGGAAGAACCAGAACACGATCACCGACGGCGCCTCGCCCAGCTCGCCCAGCTCGCGCACGTGGAACACCGCCAGCCCGGCGCACAGGCCGGAGCCCAGGCCGATCAGCCCCGGCAGCCACTGGCCGGCATCAAAGCTGGGGCGCAGGATGAAGCTGATGCCGGCAAAGCCCAGCAGCAATGCCAGCAGCACCGGCGGCGACAGCCGCTCGCCGCGCAGCAGCACGAAGCACAGCGCGAACGACAGCGACGAGGTGTAGTTGAGGGTGACCGCGGTAGCCAGCGGCAGGTGCGCCAGCGCGTAGAACAGCATTGCCATCGACAGATAGCCCATCAGGCTGCGCTTGACGTGCGCGCCGACATGACGGGTGAGCAGCTGCTCATGGCGGCGCAGCATGGCCGGCAGCAGCGCCAGCAGGCCGACAAAGGTGCGGTAGAACAGCACCTCGAAGGAATCGAAACGGGTGCCAAGGTTGGCCGCAAAGAAGCTCATCAGCGCAAAACACAGCGCGGCGATCACCATCCAGCCCGAGCCCAGGCGGGCAAACCACTGCTGCATGCCTATGCCCCCTTGCCGCCACGTAGCACGGTGGCGCCCAGGCACAGCGCGGCAAAGGCCTTGCGGTAGCGGTGAAACTCGGAGGCATTGGCGGCACAGTCGGCCAGCAGCGCGTTGCGGCCGTCCTGCTGCACCACGCGCAGGTGATTGCGCACGATCCACAGGCTGTTCTGCACGTATTCGCCCTCGCGGTATTCCAGCACCAGGCGGCCGGTGGTGCGCTGCAGCTGCACCTTGCCGGCGCTCTCGCGCTCGCCCTGCGGCTTGCGGTAGCTGTCGGCCAGCCTGGCCATCGGCTCCTTGCCGCGCAGGCGCTCGCGCCACAGCCGCACGCTGACGCCGCTGCGCTCGCGGTCTTCCACCTGCGGCGGCAGCACGCGGATGCCGCCCTGGCTGTCCGGGCGCACCTTCCAGCCGGCCGGCAACTCGAAGCTCACACCCAGATCGGGGTTACGGTACGGCGCCGCGTAAGCGGCAGAGGCAAGCAACAGCAGGACAGGCAGCAGGCGGTAACAGCGCATGGAGGGCAATCGGCAAATAAAAAGGCGCGGAAATCCGCGCCCTTTTATTGTGCCGCACAATACAGTGTCTTAGCCAGCCAGTTGTTCGCCCATCAGCCGGCGGTAGAACTCGTGGAAGTGCTGCATGCCGTCCTCGGTGGGCGACTGGTACGGGCCGACCTCGCTCTCGCCGCGCAGCCACAGCGCCTTACGGCCCTCGTGCATGCGCTGGCAGATTTCGTCGTCCTCCACCGCGGTTTCGAAGTAGGCGGCCTGCTCGGCTTCGATGAAGTCCGGCTCGAACCACAGGATGTCTTCCGGGTAGTAGAACTCGGTGATCACCGTGCACTGCTCCGGTCCCTTGGGAATCACCACGCTCACCACCAGCACGTGCGGGTACCACTCCACCATGATGTTGGGGTAGTAGGTCAGCCAGATGGCGCCGAACTCCGGCTGCTGCTCGGCGTAGCGCTTGATCACTTCCTCGTGCCACTTGCCGTACACCTTGCTGCCGGAGCGCGCCAGCTTGTTCTTCACCCCCACGGTCTGCACGTGGTAGTGGTCGCCCCACTCCCACTGCAGGTCGCCGCAATCGACGAAGTTGCCGAGGCCGGGGTGGAACGGGTCCACGTGGTAGTCCTCGGAATACACCTCGATGAAGGTCTTCCAGTTGAAGTTGTATTCGGTGGTGAACGACTTGTGAAAGCCGTAGCCTTCGAACGTCATGTGGCTGGCCACGCCCAGCTTGGCCAGGTCGCGGCCAACGTCGCGGCGGGCGTCGAACAGCAGGCCGTTCCAGCGCGTCAGCGCGGTCTGGTTCAGGTTCAGGCACGGCGTTTGCGGGAAATGCGGCGCGCCCACCAGCTGGCCGGCATTGTCGTAGGTCCAGCCGTGCAGATTGCACACGATATGGTTGCCGTTGCCGCGCCCCTGGTAGATCAGGGCCTGGCGGTGACGGCAGACATTGGAAATCAGCTTGATGTCGCCGGCGACATTCTTGAGCATCTTGCCGTGGCCCATCCAGGCCAGGGTGTGATAGTCGCCGGCGTTCGGCACCATCAGTTCGTGGCCATAGTATTGCGGGGCATCGGCAAACAGGGTCTTCTGTTCCAGCGCGTAATAGGCCGGGTCGAAGTAGGTATGAATAGGCAACTGCGCGGCAGAAGCCTGGAGCAACTGGGACGAAGCCAGATCAGACATTATTCCCACACCTCCGTGGAAGAAGATATAAGACCAGCCGAATCTCGCTCTTAACGAGTTTACGGAGAGCTATAAAAAATAAAAATCAATTGCCAGCGTGGCTTATCTGCGGCCAGCCCTGCAATCGAGGCCGGGATTTTGGGCCAAATCCCCCCTCGGGGCAAGCACTTTTTGTCCCGGTTTTTTGCCAGAAGTCAACAGGTTGCGGCATTTAATAGCACCAACGCGGCAAATTTGAAGTTTATGTCGCAAATTCCGTTTACATTCATGACCTTGGCGTGCAGCGATCGCACAAACACCCCGCCCGGCGGCACGGCGGGAAACCCCTATGGTGCAATGCACCACAAACAGCGATAATGCCGCTTCCCGCCACGCAGACAGCCCGTTCTGCCGCGTGCGGCAATAACAACAACACGCAACCACGGCACAGACTCCTTGTTTCGCAGTCTTACCGCTTACGGATCCAACATGATCACCCACACTCTCGTCATCAACTGCGGCAGCTCGTCGCTGAAATTCGCGCTGATCAACCCGCAGACCCAGGCCACCACGCTGACCGGCCTGGCGGAAAAACTCGGCCTGCCCGATGCCTGCATCAGCTTCAAGCAGGACGGCGCCAAGGTGGAGCTGTCGCTGGCGCAGGGCGACCACGCCGGCGCCATGCGCGCGATCCTGAGCTACCTGAACGAGCGTGAACTGACCGGCAGCGTGACCGCCATCGGCCACCGCGTGGTGCATGGCGGCGAGACCTTCCAGCAATCCACCCTGATCGATGCCGGCGTGATCGCCGCCATCGAGGACTGCGCGCGCCTGGCGCCGCTGCACAACCCGGCACACCTGCTGGGCATCCGCACTGCCATGCAGTGCTTCCCCGGCCTGCCGCAGGTGGCGGTATTCGACACCGCCTTCCACCAGAGCATGCCGCAGCATGCCTACCTGTATGCGGTGCCGATGCGGCTGTACCGCGAGCACGGCGTGCGCCGCTACGGCTTTCACGGCACCAGCCACCGCTATGTCAGCGCCGAGGCGGCGCGCATGCTGGGCAAGCCGCTGGCCGACACCGCGCTGGTCAGCGCCCACCTCGGCAACGGCGCCTCGGTGGCGGCGGTGCTGGGCGGCAAGAGCGTGGACACCAGCATGGGGCTGACCCCGCTGGAAGGGCTGGTGATGGGCACCCGCAGCGGCGACATCGACCCCGGCGTGTTCGGCTACCTGGCCACCGAGCTGCACACCGACATCCAGGGCGTTGCCGACATCCTCAACAAGCAGTCCGGCCTGCTGGGGCTGTCCGAGCTGTCCAGCGACTGCCGCGAGCTGGAGCAGGCCGCCGCCGACGGCCACGCCGGCGCCATCATCGCGCTGGAGGTGTTCGCCTACCGCCTGGCCAAGCAGATCGCCGCCATGACCGTGGCGCTGGGCCGCCTGGATGCGCTGGTATTCACCGGCGGCATCGGCGAGAACTCGCCGCTGCTGCGCGGCAAGGTCATCAAGCAGCTGGGCTTCCTCGGCCTGCAGCTGGATGTTGCGGCCAACGAGGCGGCCTGCCGCGGCCAGTCCGGCCGCATCAGCCGCGCCGACGGCACCGCCGCGCTGGTGGTGAACACCAATGAAGAGCTGATGATCGCGCTGGATACCGCCGCCCTCACCGGCCAGCAAGGAGCGTAAGCAATGCGCACATTCCTGATCGCCCCGGTCGGCTTCGACGCCGGCCTGACCTCGGTATCGCTGGGCCTGGTGCGGGCGCTGGAGCAGGACGGCCTGAAAGTGGGCTTCGTCAAACCGATCGCCCAGGGCGGCAACGGCGACGAACCGGAACGCTCCACCCACTTTGCCCGCGAGCTGTGCCACCTGAACGCGCCGGCGCCGATCAGCATGGAACGCGCCGAGCACCTGCTGAGCCAGGGCCAGCTCGACCAGCTGCTGGAAGAGGTGGTGAGCCTGTACCAGCAGGCGGCGGCCAACGTCGACGTGGTAATCGTCGAGGGCCTGGTGCAGGACCAGCAGCACGTGTTCACCACCTATATCAACAGCAAGATCGCGCGCACCCTGCAGTGCGACGTGGTGCTGGTGAGCAGCGGCAGCGACCTGCCCAGCCACGAACTGGCGGAAAAACTGGAAATCGCCATCCAGGCCTTCAACGGCGGCAGCGGCCAGATCGCCGGCTACATCCTCAACCGTCTGCAGCCGGAGCAGCAGGCCCGAACGTTGGCCGCAGAAATCTCCGCCAGCAGCCGGCTGATCCAGGCACGGCGCATTCCGTGCCTGGGCGGCATTCCGCTGGAGCCGGAACTGATGGCGCCGCGCACGCTGGACGTGGCCAACTACCTGAAGGCGCGTCTGCTGCACGCCGGCCAGCTCACCCGCCGCCGCGTGCTGAGCATGTCGGTGATGGCGCGCTCGGTGCCGCACATCGTGCACCTGCTCAAGCCCGGCGCGCTGATCATCGCCCCCGGCGACCGCGAGGACGTGATCCTGGCCACCGCCATGGCGGCGCTCAACGGCGTGCCGCTGGCCGGCCTGCTGCTGACCTGCGGCGCCGAGCCGGACCCGCGCGTGGCGCAGCTGTGCCACAAGGCGTTCACCAGCGGCCTGCCGGTGCTGTCCATCGACACCAACACCCTGGACACCACCACGCTGATCGCGGCGATGAACCGCCAGGTACCGTCCGACGACCTGGAGCGCATGGAGCGGGTGGTGGATTTCGTCGCCGAGCACCTGAACTGCGCCACGCTGCAGCAGCGCATCGGCGAAACCAGCGAGAAGCGCCTGTCGCCGCCGGCCTTCCGCTACCAGCTGATGGAAAAGGCGCGCCGCGCCGCCAAGCGCATCGTGCTGCCGGAGGGCAACGAGCCGCGCACGGTGAAGGCCGCCGCCATCTGCCACGAGAAGGGCATCGCCCACTGCGTGCTGATCGGCGACCGCAACGAGATCACCCATGTCGCCGAGGCGCAGGGCATCACCCTGCCGGCTAGCGTGGAGATCGTCGACCCCAACGAGGTGCGCGCCCGCTACGTGGCGCCAATGGTGGAACTGCGCAAGAGCAAGGGCCTGAACGCGCCGATGGCCGAGCAGCAGCTGGAGGACAACGTGGTGCTGGGCACCATGATGCTGGCGCTGAACGAGGTGGACGGCCTGGTATCCGGCGCGGTGCACACCACCGCCAACACCATCCGCCCGGCGCTGCAGCTGATCAAGACCGCGCCGGCGGCCAAGCTGGTGTCCAGCGTGTTCTTCATGCTGATGCCGGACCAGGTGCTGGTATACGGCGACTGTGCGGTGAACCCGGACCCGAGCGCGGAAGAGCTGGCCGACATCGCCATCCAGAGCGCGGATTCTGCCGCCGCCTTCGGCATTCCGCCGCGGGTAGCGATGATCTCCTACTCCACCGGCTCCTCCGGCAGCGGCGACGACGTGGAGAAGGTGCGCGAAGCCACCCGCCTCGCCCGCGACAAGCGCCCCGGCCTGCTGATCGACGGCCCGATGCAGTACGACGCCGCCAGCGTGGAAAGCGTGGGCAGGCAGAAGGCGCCGGACAGCCCGGTGGCCGGCCGCGCCAACGTGTTCGTGTTCCCGGACCTGAACACCGGCAACACCACCTACAAGGCGGTGCAGCGCTCCGCCGGCGTGGTGTCGGTGGGGCCGATGCTGCAGGGGCTGAAGAAGCCGGTGAACGACCTGTCGCGCGGCGCGCTGGTGGACGACATCGTCTACACCATCGCGCTCACCGCCATCCAGGCCGAGCAGATGCCGGTGACCTAAGCCGGCCACGGCCCGGCACCACGCGGCACCGGCCGTGACGATGCCGTGCCACCGCACGTGACAAGGCCCCCGCCAGGCGGGGGCCTTGTCACGTGCGGCCAACCTTGCGGCGCGTCAACTGCTGCCGAGATCGAACTCCACGCCCGGCACCGCTTCCGGGCGGTTGGCATGCTGGATCGCGCGACAGGCGGCCAGCGCCTCGCTGCGCAGCGGCTCGTCCAGCTTGTCCCACAGATCGTTTACCGCCGCGGCCAGCAATTGCCCGCCCAGGCATTCGCTGCTGGCGTCCAGCACCTGCGCCAGCGCCTGCAATTGCAGCGCCTGCTCGGCGCCCAGCGGCAGCTTTTGCAGCCGTACCGACGAGCTCTTCACATCGCAGCAGGCCAGGCCGTGATCCCGGCGCGACAGCAGCTCGCTCAGCTGTTTGTCCAGCATCTGTCCCATGATTCATCTCCATCCCGGTTGTGTGTCCTCAGCATAGGCCAGCCGCGGCGCTTTTCCAGGCTGCGCAAAACTTGAAAACAATTGTAAGCAAGCAAAAAAACCGTTTCCAGCCAGCCGCTTGTCGAATTCAAACAATTGTTTTAGCCTGTTGCTCGCTGCATAGACAGCTCCAACAAAGCATGAGTCGCGCCCGCACAAGAGGCGCCGCCAACACGACAACGCGAGGAAACAACATGTCTCTCAACGCCATCACCGAGTGGTTCATTCCGGAGGCCATCCGCCAGGATGCCGAAGGCCTGATCCGCGCCCGCACCGTGGTCAGCGTCGGCCTGCTGGCCGGACTGATCGCGCCGCTGTTCGCCATCTCCTACTTCAAGCTGCACCACCCGGCGATGGGCACCGGCATCGTGGTGGGCGGCGTGGCCATGCTGCTGGGGCCGCTGCTGCTCAAGCTCTCTTCCGCCCTCAAACTAGTGGCGCAGTTCATCGTGCTGGTGATGTACGGCATGGTGGCGTGGATGGTGTATGTCAACGGCGGCATCATGTCCACCAGCATCATGTGGTTCGCCTCGGTGCCGTTTGCCGCCATCTTCGTCAGCGGCCGCCGCTCCGGCATCGTGTGGACGCTGCTGACCTTCGTGATGATCGCCGTGATGTTCCTGCTGTCCGCCGCCGGCGACATCCCGCCCACCCCGATCGCGCACGAGGAGCTGCCGATCCTGCAGGCCAAGTCGCTGATCGGCCTCACCCTGGTGGTGCTGAGCCTGGCACTGGCCTACGACCGCGCCAAGTCGCGCAGCTTCGCCAAGCTGGAGCAGGCGCGCGAGGCCGCCGAGCATGCCACGCTGGCGATGAAGCAGATGATGGAGCAGGTCACCCGCTCCATCAGCGCCGCCTCCAGCGAGAGCCGCGACATTGCCGGCAGCACGCAGATGATCGCCCGCACCATGAGCGCGCAGCGCCACCGCGCCGAAGACATGGTGGTAATCGCGCAGCAGATGGCGGTGGTCACCAGCCAGACCGCAGCGCAGTCGCACAGCGCCACCAGCATGGCGCACAACGCCGGCACGGCGGCCAACGACGGCGGCACGGCGATGGATCAGGCCGTCAGCCAGCTCAATCAGGCCGGCGAGGTGATCGTGCACGCGGTGGAGCGCATGGAAGACCTGGGGCAGCGCAGCACCGAGGTGAACGGCATCGTGCAGCTGATCCGCGACATTGCCGACCAGACCAATCTGCTGGCGCTGAACGCCGCCATCGAGGCGGCGCGCGCCGGCGAGATGGGCCGCGGCTTCGCGGTGGTGGCCGACGAAGTGCGCAAGCTGGCCGAACGCACGCAGCAGGCCACGCTGGACATCGAGCAGAAGATCGGCCTGATCGTCAGCGGCACCAACCAGGCCATCGACGCCATCCGCAACGGCAACCAGCAGGTGAATGCCGGGCGCCAGCACGCGGTGGATGCGCAGCAGCGGCTGGGCGGCATCATCCGCGACACCCACGCGCTGGCGCAGCTGTTGCGCGAGGTGTCGCATGCCGGCGAGAACCAGAACCAGGGCTTCGCCCAGTTCGCCGGCGACATCAGCGCGGTAGGCGACGCCAGCCGCACCCTGTCCGGCGAAACCGACACCATCGCCAGCGCCACCGAGCGGCTGGACAAGCTGATGGCCGAGCTGGGCGAGAGCGTGCGCCAGTTCCACCTCGCCACCGCCTGACGCCGCGGCACAAAGCAAAACCGCCTGGCCGGATCAGCGGCAGGCGGTTTTTTATTTGCGGCCAACCTTCGCCGCTCAGGCGAAGGCGCGCTCCAGCACGCCGGCCACCGCCGAGTCGGCATGGTGGCCGATGGCACGCGCCTGCGGCACCTTGCCGCTCAGCCGTGGGCTGGCATTGGCCATGCGGTGCGGATGACCGACTAGCTGCAGCATCTCCACATCGTTCTGCGCATCGCCGAACGCCGCGCAATGCTCGGCGGCGATGCCCAGCCGCGCCAGCAGCAGCGACAGCGCACTGCCCTTGCTCACCCCCGGCGCCATCACCTCCAGGTAGCAATCCTGCGAGTACACCAGTGCCAGCTGGCCTTCGAAGCGGTACAGGATGTCCCGCTCGATGGCCGCCAGCGCGTCCGGCGCAGCATAGTAGATGATCTTGGCGACATTGCTGCCGTGGTAATCGGCCAGGCTGTCCAGCTGCTGCGCCTTGCCGGCATAGGCCTGCAACGGCCCCTGGTAGCGGCAGGCCAGCCGCTCACTATCCAGGTACAACGCCATCTCGGCATCGCCGGCCAGCGCCGGCTGCACCAGCTTGTTCACCAGCGCCGGCGGCAGGTTGGCCGCATACAGCTCGCTATCGTCATGACCGTGCACGCGCGCACCGTTGGAGCTGATCACGCTGATCGGCAGATCGCGGCCCGCCGCCAGAATATCGCGCACGTCGCGGTGGTGGCGGCCGGTGGCGACGATCAGCTGGCAGCCGGCGGCGGCGGCGCGACGCAGTGCCTGCCAGCTGCGGGCGTTGACGCGGGAATCGGCATCCAGCAGGGTGCCGTCCAGATCGGTGGCGATGGCGCGGAACATGGTGCTCTCCTCAGTGACAGTCACGCCAATTGTGCACCTTCACGCACAAACACGCAAACAATCGTGCAAAAACATATGCAGCATTCGGCAAAAAATTGACCTGTCGCGCCCGATGCTGCACGATTGCGCAAACTTTACCGGCCAAACACGCATGAACAGCGACCACACCCTGCTCCGCCCCGGCAACAGCAGCCTGCCCGGCGAACGCCAGCTCTACATCCGCCAGCTGCTGCTGCAGGATGGCCGCGTGCTGGCCACCGAACTGGCGCAGACGCTGGGGGTGTCGGAGGACTCCATCCGCCGCGACCTGCGCGAACTGGCCGCCAGCGGCGCCTGCAAGCGCGTGTACGGTGGCGCCATCGCCATGACACCCAACACCGGCAGCTTCAGCGAACGCAGCCAGGAGAACGTGGCCAGCAAGGCGCGGCTGGCGGCGGCGGCGGTGCAGCTGCTGCAGCCGGCACAGTTCGTGTTTCTGGATTCCGGCACCACCAATCTGGAGATCGCCCGCGCGCTGCCGGACATGCCGCTGACCATCGCCACCAACTCCATCCCCATCGCCGCCGCCCTGCTCGGCCGCCAGCAGTTCGACGTTACCCTGGTGGGCGGGCGCATGGATCACCGCATTGGTGGCACCATCGGCACCGCCGCCGCGCTGGAGGTGCAGGCGATGCGGCCGGACATCTGTTTTCTGGGCACCTGCTCGGTGGACATCGAGCTGGGCATCGGCACCACCATCGCCGAGGAGGCCGCGTTCAAGCGCCTGCTGGTGCGGCAGTGCAGCCAGATCGTGCTGGCGGTCACCAACCAGAAGCTGGGCACGGCCTCGCCGTTCGCGGTGACGCCGCTGGCGGAAGTGAGCCGGCTGGTGATAGAGGCCGACGCCGAGCCGCACAAGGTGGCGCAGCTGCAGGGCAGCGGCGTGCCGCTGCTGTTCGCCGCGCGCGGCTGAAGCTCGCCAAACGAAAACGGCGCGCAGTTCTCACTGTGCGCCGTTTTGCTTGCGGCCAACGTTGGCCGCATGAAGCCCGGGTGGCTTACACCCGCTCACCCCACAGGTCATGCTCGCTGGCGTCGACGATGTCCACTTCGACAAAGTCGCCGACATTCAGCCCAGCCGCATCCTCGACAAACACCAGGCCGTCGATTTCCGGCGCATCGGCGTAGCTGCGGCAGATGGCGGTACCTTCTTCGTCGATCTCGTCCACCAGCACGGTGCAGCGGCTGCCGATGCGGGCAGCCAGGCGCGCAGCGGAGATTTCCGCCTGCACTGCCATGAAGCGCTCCTTGCGCGCTTCCTTCACCTCTTCCGGCACCGGCTCGGCCAGCTCGTTGGCGGCGGCGCCCTCCACCGGCGAGTAGGTGAAACAGCCGACGCGATCCAGCTGCGCTTCGCGGATGAAGCTCAGCAGCTCTTCGAAGTCTTCTTCGGTCTCGCCCGGGAAGCCGACGATGAAGGTGGAGCGGATCACCAGCTGCGGGCAGATCTCGCGCCATTTTTTGATGCGGCCGAGCACGTTCTCGCTGTTGGCCGGGCGCTTCATCAGCTTGAGGATCTTCTGGCTGGCATGCTGGAACGGGATGTCCAGGTAGGGCAGGATCTTGCCTTCCGCCATCAGCGGAATGATGGCGTCCACGCTCGGGTACGGGTACACGTAGTGCAGGCGCACCCAGATACCGTGCTTGCCCAGCTCCTCGCACAGTTCGAGCAGGCGGGTCTTGATCGGGCGGCCGTTGTGGAAGCCGAGCTTGTATTTCACGTCCACGCCGTAGGCGGAAGTGTCCTGCGAGATGATCAGCAGCTCCTTCACCCCGGCCTTGGCCAGGTTGGCCGCCTCGGCCAGCACGCTGTCGATGGCGCGGCTGTCCAGGTCGCCGCGCATCGACGGGATGATGCAGAAGGTGCAGCGATGGTTACAGCCTTCGGAAATCTTCACGTAGGCGTAGTGCTTGGGCGTCAGGCGCACGCCGATGTCCGGCACCAGGTCGACGAACGGGTCGTGCGGCTTGGGCAGGTGGGTGTGCACGTGCTCCATCACCTCGTCGGTGGCGTGCGGGCCGGTAATGGCCAGCACCGACGGATGCGCCTCCTTCACCACCTCGCCCTTGGCACCCAGACAGCCGGTAACGATCACCTTGCCGTTCTCGTTCAGCGCCTCGCCGATGGCATCCAGCGATTCCTGCACCGCGGCATCGATGAAGCCACAGGTGTTGACCACCACCAGGTCGGCACCATCGTAGGTACCGGAAATTTCATAACCCTCGGCGCGCAGGCGGGTGAGGATCTGTTCGGAATCGGAAGCCGCCTTGGGACAGCCCAGGCTCACGAATCCGACTTTTGGAGCAACATGCGACATGTAAGTGCCAACCCTGGAAGTTCAAAAATACACAAAGCCGGGCCCTGCAAGCAGGGTCCGGCTGTGGTAAAGCGTTGCGGATTATAGGAAAAACCGCGCCAGAAAAAAACTGGCTAGTGCTTATTTTTTATCGTCGTCCTGGCTCGGCGGGTAGGCCGGGAAGCCAAAACCGGTAAACATGGTACGCGCCTGCTCCTGCATGCGGTTCTGCATGTCGAGGAACATATTGGTGCTCTGATCCAGGTAACTGGTCATCATGTTCTGCATCGCCGGCCCCTGGAAGTTCAGGAAATCGGACCACAGCTTGGCGCCCATCAGCGGATTGTTTTCGCCATACATGGTCTTGGCCTGTTCCTGCATGCGTTGCTGCAGCTGCGCAAACATCTGCAGGTTTTTCTCCAAGAACGGCCCCATCATGCCCTGCATCGCCTGGCCGTAGTAGCGGATGAACTGGGTCAGCACTTCGTAGCTGAACATCGGTGAGCCACCGCTCTCCTCTTCCAGAATGATCTGCAGCAACACACTGCGGGTGATGTCATCGTGGCTCTTGGCATCCACCACCTGAATGTCCACGTTGTCCAGCACCAGCTGCTTTACATCGCCCAGGGTGATGTAGGAACTGGTGGCGGTATCGTACAGACGACGGTTCGGATACTTCTTGATGACCCGCTTCTCAACACTCATGTATCACTCCCAGCATTATCGTTTTGTTGTGTGCCGCCACATTACCATATTTGCAACACACTAGAGTAAAACTCCTAGGCGCTGATGTTGCACTGCGCTAAGATCGCCCCGTCATTGTGCAACGCACAATACGGCCGCGAATATTGTGCGATGCCGCAGCAATAAAAACAACGTCTGCTGTGCAGTGACAGCCATACCAACATCAACTGCGAGTGAGGGTTTGAGATGATGACTACCAATGAGCAACTGAACAAACTGTCTTTTGGCGCGCTGGATATTGCGTTCCGCATGGCACAAATTTCGCTGGACAGCACCGAGAAATTCGCCAAGCTGAGTCTGGCGCTGTCCAAGCAGTCGCTGGAAGACAACGTCAAGCTGGCACGCGAGCTGGGCGACGTGAAAGAGCCGCAGCAAGCGGTGAGCAGCCTGAACCAGCTGGCCGCCCGCAACCTGGAACAGGCGGTGGCCAACTCCCGCAATGTCTACGACATCGTGTCGCAAACCCAGGCCGAACTGGGCAAGCTGGCCGAAGACAATTTCAACGAGCTGAACAAGAGCGTGATCGGCAATCTGGAGGCGCTGACCAAGAACGCCCCGGCCGGCTCCGAAACGCTGGTGAACACCCTGAAGTCCGGCCTGGCCGCCAGCACTGCTGCGCTGCACACCCTGACCAAGGCCGGCCAGCAAGTGGTCGAGTTCGCCGACAGCAGCGTAAAAGCCGCCAGCAGCGCCACCGCCGATGCAGTGAAGAGCGCCGCCAAGCGCACCGCCGGCTAAGCCAGCCAGCGCGCAACAGCAAGGGCCGTCATCGACGGCCCTTTTGCTTTGCCAGCCGCACAAAAAAGGCCGTCACGCGACGGCCTTTTTCCTGGCGACCATGCGGCCAACCTGCAAGGTTGGCCGCATGCCTTACACCGACAGATACGACGACTGCTTCAAGCCGCGGCAGAACTCGGCGAAATACACCGAGCGCTCCTCCGACGACAGCCCGGCAACGCGCGCCTTGCCCTCGTAGCGGTTGAGGATCTCCTCCGGCGACAGGTGCACGTAGCGCAGCATGTCTTCGATGGTGTCGTGCTCTTCCACGCCCTCGAAGCTCACCTTGCCGCCGTCGCGCACGTACACGTTCACCGAATCGGTATCGCCGAACAGGTTGTGCATATCGCCCAAGATCTCCTGGTAGGCACCCACCATGAACACCGCGATCAGGTATTCCTCGCCCGCTTCCACCGCATGCACCGGCATGCTGGACTCAATGCTCTGCTGGTCGACGTAGTGCTTCACCTTGCCGTCGGAGTCGCAGGTCAGATCCTGCAGCACTGCACGGCGGGTAGGCTGCTCGTCCAGGCGATGCAGCGGCATGATGGGCAGCACCTGGTCGATGGCCCAGGTATCCGGCAGGCTCTGGAACACCGAGAAGTTGCAGAAATACTTGTCGGCCAGCTTGTCGGTCAGCTCGTCGTACACCTGGCGCTGCGAGCGCTGGCTGGCGGTGAGCTGCGCCTGCAGACGGCGGCACAGCGCGGCGTGCACCTGCTCGGCCAGCGCCTTCTCCTTCAGCGTGATGCGGCCTTCGGCGTACATGTCCGACACTTCCGAGCTCAGGTGGCTGGCGCGGTAGTAGGTCTCGGTAACCATTTCGGCATCGGTCAGGTTCATCAGCTCGAACAGCTTGCGCACCGGCTTGGGCAGCGCCTGCACATCGTCCACCTGCGGCACGCTGTCTGGCAGGCGCTCCACGTCGGTGACGTTCATCAGCAACACGGCGTGGTGCGCGGTCATCGCACGGCCGGATTCGGAAAACACGCGCGGATGCGGGATGTCGTTTTCGTCGCAGAACTCGGACAGCATCGACACGATCACGTTGGCGTATTCGTCCATGTCGTAGTTGATGGAGCTGGCATTGCGCGAGTGGGTGCCGTCGTAATCCACACCCAGACCGCCGCCCACGTCGACGTGGTCCACCGGCAGGCCCAGCGCGCGCAGCTCGCCGAAGTAGCGGATGGCTTCACGGAAGCCGGCGCGGTAGTCGGCGATGTTGGCGATCTGCGAACCCATGTGGAAGTGCATCAGGCGCACGTTGTCGCCGTGACCGGCAGCCACCAGCTTGTCCACCGCGGAGATCAGCTGCGCCGCGGACAGGCCGAACTTGCCCTTCTCGCCGCCGGTATCCGCCCACTTGCTGGACGCCAGCGACGACAGCCGCACTCGCAGGCCGATATTGGCCTTGACGCCCAGCTTGGCGGACTCCTGGATCAGCAGGTCGACTTCGGATTCCTTCTCGATCACGATGAACACTTCGTGACCCAGGCGCTGGCCCATCAGTGCCAGGCGGATGAAATCGCGGTCCTTGTAGCCGTTGCAGACGATGGTGCCGCCCTTGGGCGACAGTGCCAGCACCGCCATCAGCTCCGGCTTGGAGCCGGCTTCCAGGCCGATGGACACGTCCTGGGTAGCGATGATGCTCTTCACCACCGCTTCTTGCTGGTTGACCTTGATCGGGTAGATGGCGGTATAGCGGTTGCCGTAGTTCTGGCTGGCAATCGCGTTGTCGAAGGCGCGGCACAGCCGGGTGACGCGGTCTTGCAGGATGTCGGGGAAACGCACCAAGAGCGGCATGTCCAGGCCTTTGTCCGCCAGGGTATGCGCCAGCTCGTGCAGATCGATTTCGCGCTGGTGATGTGCATTCGGGCGCACCTTCACGCAGCCGTTTTCGCCGACATTGAAATAGCCAGCACCCCAATGCCGGATGCCATACAGGCTCCGGCTATCCGCCACAGTCCAAGCCATGAAAGGATTTCCTAATTATTCAGAAATGGAAAACTGCTCCTTAGTGCGCGGCTTTCGGGCTAAGAAAGCTTCATGTGGGCCTGGGATGTCGGAGCGCGCAATAAAACGGCGGTTGCCGCAAAAAACGAGCGCGGATTTTAGCAATCTCACGCCCCTTGACAAGCATAATTTTGCCGTGTCCATTTTAATGAACAAGCATGCGGCCAACCCTGCACCGCATACCCCACCCTACACGGTATACATGACTGTTTTTTAAAAGATTGCGCCTTCGCGACGGGCGCAAAAAACCGGGCCGGCTCGTGCATGATTTTCGACACCACCCGGCGCCGCCGCTACAGATAATCCTGCAGCCGATACCAGCCCATGCCCAGCACCAGCGCCGGCGTGCGCAGCAGCTTGCCGCCGGGAAAAGCCCGGTGCCGCAGGCGCTCGAACAGCGCCAGCCGGCTGTCGTCACCGGCAATGGCCTCGGCGATCACCTTGCCGGCCAGCCCGGTCACCGCCACGCCATGACCGGAGAACCCCTGTGCATAGTAGACGTTGGCCGCCAGCCGGCCAAAGTCCGGCGCCCGGTTCATGGTGATATCGCAGAAGCCGCCCCAGGCGTACTCCACCTTCACGTCCGCCAGCTGCGGGAACACCCGCAGCATGTCCTTGCGCATCTTCGCCGCCAGATCGGCCGGTTCACGACCGGAGTAGCTGACTTTGCCGCCGAACAGCATGCGCCGGTCGCCGGACAGCCGGTAGTAATCCAGCACGAAGTTGGTGTCGCACACCGCCATATTGTTGCCGATCAGGCTGCGGGCGCGCTCCTCGCCCAGCGCTTCGGTGGCGATCACATAGGTGCCTACCGGCATGATGCGGTTTTCCAGCTTGCCGGACAGCGCGCCGACGTAGGCATTGCAGGCCAGCACCAGCTGGCGGCAACGCACGCTGCCGGCAGCGCTGTGCACCAGCGGCGCCGCGCCGTCGTCATAGCGCAGCACCGGCGTCTGCTCGTAGATGCGCACGCCAGCTTGGCGCGCCGCCTGCGCCAGCCCCAGCAGGTAATTGAGCGGGTGGATATGCCCGGCCAGCGGGTCGAACAGGCCGCCCTGGTAGCGATCGGACGCCAGCATTGCGGCCAACTGTTCACGCTCCCACAACTGGTAATGCTCGTAGCCGTAGAAGTCCTGCGCCTCGCGCTGCCAGCCCAGCAGATCCTGAAAATGCGCCGGCTTCACCGCCGCCGTGCAGTAGCCGCGCGTCCAGTCACAGGCGATGTCATGCTGCCGCACGCGCTGCTCGATGATCTCCACCGCCTCCAGCGACATGCGCCACATCTGGCGCGCCGCGGCATCGCCAAGTTGGCCGCGCAGGGTGTCCATATCACAGGCAAAGCCGGCAATCACCTGGCCGCCATTGCGGCCGGAGGCGCCAAAGCCGATGCGCGACGCTTCCAGCAACACCACCTGCAAGCCCTGCTCCGCCAGGTTCAGCGCCGCCGACACCCCGGCCAGGCCGCCGCCCACCACGCACACATCGCACTCCACCACGCCTTGCAGCGCCTCCCCGGGCTCCCAGGGGACCGCGGTGGCGACGTAGTAGGACGGAGCGTGTGGCTGACGGCTGCAGTTGAGCATAAAGACCTCTGGTTGACGTAAGGAAACGGGAATCAGGGAAACGCGATACTGGGCAACACGATGAACACCTCATGACAGCGGGCTGTCGGACAGGCATGAAAAACGGCGAAGCCCCGCCGGGGGCCTCGCCGTGGTAACGACAGTGGATTCAGCTGGCGACCGGAACCGGCGCCGCCTCGCGCATGGCGGCGGCAATCGCCTGCTCGCGCTTGCGCTGCGCGTTGAGCATCAGGTAGTTGGCCACCAGCACGATCACCCCCACCACCAGCACGGTGATAGCAGCCAGCGCGTTGATTTCCGGGTTCAGCCCCAGACGCACCTTGGAGAAGATCACCTGCGGCAGCGTGGTGGAGCCAGGGCCGGACAGGAAGGCGGTGGTGACCAGATCGTCCAGCGACAGGGTGATCGACAGCAGGAAGCCGGAGGCAATCGCCTGCGACACCAGCGGTAGCGTGATGACGAAGAAGATCTTCAGCGGCCGCGCGCCCAGGTCCATGGCGGCGTCTTCCAGGTTCTTGTCGATCTCCAGCAGCCGCGAGCGCACCACCACCGATACGTAGGCCATGCACAGCGTGGTATGGCCCACCCAGATGGTGAGGAAGCCGCGCTCGGACGGCACGCCGATGAACTGCTCCAGCGAGATGAACAGCAGCAGCATGGACAGGCCGGTAATCACCTCCGGCATCACCATCGGCGCGGTCATCATGCCGGCAAACAGCGTGCTGCCGGTATAGCGCTTGAAGCGGGCCAGCACGAAACCGGCAACGGTGCCCAGCATGACCGCAGCGGTAGCACTGGCCAGCGCGATCTCGAGCGACAGCTTCACTGCGCTGATGATCTGCTCGTTCTGGAACAGCGAGCCATACCATTTGACCGAGAAGCCGCCCCACACTGTTACCAGCTTGGAGTCGTTGAACGAGTACACGATCAGGCTGACGATGGGGATGTACAGGAACAGGAAGCCCACCACCAGCACGCCCTTGAGGAACGGGGACAGTTTGTTGCCGTTATACATTGCCCTTGCCCTCCAGCTCACGGGTCTCGAAGCGGTGCAGCAGTGCGATCGGCACGATCAGCAGCAGCACCATGATGATGGCCACGGAGGCCGCCATCGGCCAGTTGTTGTTGTCGAAGAACTCGTTCCACAGCACCTTGCCGATCATCAGCGTATCGGTACCGCCCACCAGTTCCGGGATCACGAACTCACCCACTGCCGGGATGAACACCATCATCGAGCCGGCAATGATGCCGTTCTTGGACAGCGGCAGGGTGATCGCGCAGAACGCCTTGATCGGACCGGCGCCCAGGTCGGCTGCCGCCTCCAGCAGGCGCACGTCCATTTTCACCAGGTGCGAGTACAGCGGCAGGATCATGAACGGCAGGTAGGCATACAGCATCACCAGATACAGCGAGAAGTCGGTGTGGAACATGTGCAGCGGCTCGCTGATCACCCCCAGCGACAGCAGGAAGTTGTTGATCAGGCCGTTCTCGTTCAGCAGCCCCATCCAGGCATACACCCGCAGCAGGAAGGAAGTCCAGAACGGCAGCATCACCAGCATCAGCAGGATGTTGCGCCGCGCCGGGTCGGTGCGGGCAATGGCATAGGCGATGGGGTAGCCCAGCAACAGGCACATCACCGTGGTAAAGAACGCCACCTTCAGCGACGACAGGTAGGTGGCCGCGTACAGTTCATCGGTGAAGATAAAGCTGAAGTTGCCGAAGTACAGCGACAGACCGCGGATCACCCCCTCCTCTTCCTGCAGCAGGCTGGTGAACGGCGGAATCGCCAGTGCCTGTTCGGCGAAGCTGATCTTCAGCACGATGAAGAACGGCACCAGGAAGAACAGCAGCATCCAGGTGTAGGGAATGGAAATGACCGCAGTCTTCCCCAACCTGAATTTGGCTTTCATTTTCAGCAGGCTCATGACCGTCTCCTTAGCGCGTCAGCACTACCGGCATATCCGGGCGCCAGCTGACATAGACCGGCTCGCCCCAGGTCGGCGCCTTGATGTCGTTCTCGTGCCAGTGGTTGGCCGACACCATGGATTTCACCACTTTGCCGCTGCCCAGCTTGACGTGGTAGATGGAGAAGCTGCCCAGGTAGGCGATATCGTCCACCACGCCGCGCGCGGTGTTCGGCCCGGCCGGCGGCGGCGCCACATGCACATGCACGTCTTCCGGACGCACGCTGGCCCATACCTGCATGCCTTTCGGGCCGGTGATGCCGTGATCGATCATTACGCGGCCACCCAGATCCGACGATTCGATTTCGACGCGATCCGGCTCGTCCACCACCACCGGGCCGGCAAACATATTGGTGTCGCCGATGAATTCAGCGGTGAAACGACAGTTGGGGTAGTCGTAGATTTCGGCCGGGGTGCCGATCTGCAGCAGCTGGCCTTCGGACATGATGCCGATGCGGGTGGCCATGGTCATGGCTTCTTCCTGGTCGTGGGTCACCATGATGCAGGTCACGCCCACTTTTTCCAGCGTCGCCACCAGCTCCAGCTGCGTCTGCTGGCGCAGCTTCTTGTCCAGCGCGCCCAGCGGTTCGTCCAGCAGCAGCAGTTTCGGGCGCTTAGCCAGGCTGCGTGCCAGCGCCACGCGCTGTTGCTGGCCGCCGGACAGCTGGTACGGCTTACGCGAGCCGTACTTGCGCAGCTGCACCAGATCCAGCATCTCGGTCACGCGGGCGTCGATCTCGCCTTTGGGCAGTTTGTCCTGTTTCAGGCCGAAGGCGATGTTCTCCGCCACACTCATGTGCGGAAACAGCGCATAGCTCTGGAACATCATATTGATCGGACGCTCGTACGGCGCCAGGCCGGTGATGTCCTCGCCATCCAGAATGATCTTGCCGGAGGTTGGCCGCTCCATCCCTGCCAGCATGCGCAGCAGGGTGGACTTGCCGCAGCCGGAGCTGCCCAGCAGGGCAAAAATCTCGTTCTTGCGGATATCCAGATCCACGCCGTCCACTGCGGCGGTCTCACCGAAGCGCTTCACCACATTGCTGATGCGCAGATAGGGCGTCTCAGTTTGAGAAACAGCAGACTGTTTACCAGTTTCCACCATGATATTTCTTCCCGATTGGAGGCTGCGAAGGCCCCCGGTAATTTTCAAACAGCTGTATAAGCGACCAATTTCAACCCTACCCTGCGATGCAAGCTGCAGGCAAGACACCGGCGGGCGGGCCAAGACTGAGCGCGGGGCAAACTTTCCATGCAGAGCGCGCAAAAACCGGGCCATCGTGCAGGGGGCAGCATACTAGCACCGACTGCCACTTGCTTCCGACGCCATGGCAAAGCGGCCTGCTGCTGGGCACCCTATTCCGGCACGCGCAACTTCAGGCTACTCCACGTTTAATAAAATTGACAAGGACGACGTAAGAAAATTAACAGCGACAGTTTTACGCAGCACAACAGGCACTTACACGCTGCGGCGCAACAAAATGACCGGCGGGAACGGCAGAATTGCCAGTAGCGTTTAATTACTCAAACACGGGCACGGCGTGCACCAACGTGGTGCCGATAGCGGCCGTGTCGATAAACAGCACGCTACCCCCCTGTTTTTTGGCGGATTTTTTTGCCGAGGTGGCGGCCGATGCCACCTGATAGTGCGAGGCGTAGCAACCGGGTCGCACCGGCAGCACGCCAATGGAGACACTGGTGAGCGGAAAGAAGCGCAACCGGCCGTCGCGATCGGCCATTTCAAAGCCCCCCGCCGCCCGGTCCGGCGGCAGGAACAGCGTCGGCACCGACAAATCGAACTGCTGCAGCACCTGCCGCAGCCGCTGCTGCCAGTTGCAACTTTGCAACAGCACCACGAAGTCATCACCGCCGATGTGACCGACAAAATCCAGCAGCGGATCCACCGCCGCCTCCAGAATCGCCCCCAGCAGGCGGATCATGTCATCGCCGGCCCCGTAGCCGTAGTGGTCGTTGAACGGCTTGAAATGGTCCAGATCGACATAGGCGACCACGAAAGGTTGGCCGCCGGCCAGCAGCCGCGCCACCTCGTCGCTGATCGGTACATTGCCGGGCAGACCGGTCAGCGGATTGGCGTAGCGCGCGGCCGCCAGCTGCATCTCGCTGATCACCCGCATCAACTCGTGACCGGTACCCATGCCCAGGTAGGCGCCGTCTTCCACGATGATGAAGCCGTTGACCAGGTGGCGGCGATCGGCCGCCGCCAGCGCCGACAGGGTCTGGATGTCGGTATCCGCCGCCACCACCAGCGGCGACATGTCTGCCAGCGCCAGGCACGGCTTCTTGGCCAGCAGTTCGCGGTTGAACGGCTTGGCAAACGTCTCCAGCACCCGGTGCCGCGACAGCAGCGCCAGCGGCCGCTGGCCACGCAGCACCGGCACCGCGAACAGCGCCGGATTATCGGCAAACAGCCGGTAGGCCTCGTCGCAGCGCGACTGGTCGCTCAAGAACGGCGTGTCCAGCAGCAACTCGCGCGCCACCGGCAACTGGCGGCCAACCTTGCCGGCCGTCGGCAGCGGCAGCAGGTAGTTGCCGTGGCGCGGCGGCTGCGCCACCGGCCGCGCCACCAGATAGCCCTGCCCCATCACCACCCCCAGCTCGCGCAGCACCGCCAGCTCCTCCGGCTGCTCGATGCCCTCCGCCACCAGCACCGCGCCGGCCGCGCGCGCCATGTCCACCAGCGAGCGCACAAACTGCAGCTTGAGTCCGTCCTGGTGAATCTGCTGCACGAAGTATTTGTCCAGCTTGACCAGGTCCGGCCGCAGCTCGGACCACAGCCGCAGATTGGAAAAGCCCTCGCCCAGATCGTCCAGCGCCAGCCGCAGGCCGCCCGCCCGCAGCGCCGCCGCCACCTGGCACAAGGCACGGTAGCCGGCATGCGGGCGGGTTTCGGTCAGCTCCAGCACCACCCGCGCCGGCGCCACCCCGGCTGCGGCCAACATCGCCAGCAGCTCGGCGGCCGGCAGGTGCTCGCCCAGCAGCGTGTCCGGAATCACATTGACGAACAGCGTGCCCGGCAACTGCTGGCGGGCGAACTCCCGCAGCACGGCAGCGATGCACACCCGGTCCAGCTGCGCCAGCACACCGCGCTGCGCCGCCTGCTCGAACAGCGCCACCGGCGAATACAGCAGCGAATCCGACGGCCCGCGCACCAGCGCCTCGTAACCGACCAGCCCGCCGGTGGCCAGGTAGACAATGGGCTGGAACACCACCTGCACCAGACCATCGCGAATGATGGCGTCAAGCAATTCGGCAGCATCGCCGGCGGCGGCGGCACCCAGCACGAGCGGGTCTTGCATAATGAGCGGACACAGTGTTTGGTCGAAGACCGCCACTGTACTGCGGCTGTATGACAGCATCGGGACAGCAGCCGGCACGCGGTCACGCCGTTTGCATCTAGAATGAAAGCTCGTGCAGGGGGAAATCGCATGCCATATACCACCATCCAGCAACGCCAGGTGTATTACGAAATCAGCGGCCAGGGCAGCCAGACGCTGCTGCTGTTCAACGGCCTGACCATGAGTACGCTGGCGTGGGGGCTGATGACGCCGGCACTGGAGCAATGCTTCCGCGTGCTGCGCCTGGATTTCCAAGGCCAGGGGCAGAGCGAGCAGACGGCGGCCCAGCTGTACCCGCTGCCACAACAGGCAGACGATGCCGCCGCGCTGCTGGTGCAGCTGGGCATCGACAGCGTGTATCTGGTGGGGCTGTCGTATGGCGGCATGGTGGCGCAGCACTTTGCCCGCCGCCACCCGCAGCGGCTGCAGCGGCTGCTGCTGGCCTCCACCCTGGCGTGGTCGGACAGCGTCAACGAGCAGATCGCCAGCAGCTGGGGCGCGGCGGAACAGGCCGGCGGTGCCGAGCTGCGCTTCAATATCAGCCTGCCGTGGCTGTTTTCCAGCCGCTTCTTCGCCACCGCCAGCGCCATGCTGCCGGAACTGAGCCGCGTTTCCGCGCTCACCGGCTGGCAGGCGATCCAGCGCATCATCGGCGGCGTGCTGCAGCACGACGCGCGCAGCTGGCTGAGCGAATTGCGCGTGCCCACCCATGTCATCGTCGGCGACGAAGACCGCCTCACCCCGCCGTACCAGGCGCGGCTGCTGCAGCAAGGCATTCCGGGCGCCACGCTCACCATTCTGCCTGGCGCCGGTCACGCCATTCATCTGGAAGCGCCGCAGGCTTTCTGCCAGCAGATCTTCCAGTTTGCCGAGCGCTGACCGCGCTTGCTGCGGCTAAGCCCTGGCGCCGGGGCGGCGGCGTGACTTGCGCAGATGCGCCATCAACATTCACCCCCGTGACAGCCGGCTGGCCGTGCACGGGGGTTTGCTTAGAATGGGGCATCTCATAAAGGAGCGCGCATGAACCCGTTTGCCCCCGCCCGTGATTTTCTCGACCTCACCCTGCAAGGCCTCCGCCCCGCGCACGCCCAGTGGCAAACCCCGGCACTACAGGCGCAGTGGCTGGGCCACGGCCTGCTGGAACTGAGTCCGCATGCGGCCAACCTGCAGCAGGAGCACATCCTGCTGTCCACCGGCGTGCACGGCAACGAAACCGCGCCGATCGAAATCCTCAACAGCATCGTGAGTGACCTGCTGAGCGGCGCGCTGCCGCTGGCCTGCCGCATCCTGGTGGTGCTGGGCAACATCCCGGCGATGCAAAGCGGCAAGCGCTTTGTCGACTACGACATGAACCGCCTGTTCGACGGCGCACACGCCAAGCAGCCAGACGCCAGCGAGGCGCACCGCGCGCTGGAGCTGGAACAGGCCGCCAGCACCTTCTTCGCCGTCACCCCGGCCGCGGCGCCTCG
This sequence comes from Vogesella facilis, assembly GCF_042648525.1. Taxonomy (NCBI): domain Bacteria; kingdom Pseudomonadati; phylum Pseudomonadota; class Betaproteobacteria; order Neisseriales; family Chromobacteriaceae; genus Vogesella; species Vogesella facilis. The sequence goes on along the minus strand of NZ_JBHRXN010000031.1, from coordinate 380,416 downwards.
CCGCCACTACGACCTGCACACCGCCATCCGCGGCTCGGTGTTCGAGCGCTTCGCCATCTACCCCTTCATCCACGACCGCGCCCACAACCGCGAGCAGCTGGCCTGGCTGCTGGGCGCCGATGTCGACACCGTGCTGCTGCACAGCAAGCCGGCCGCCACCTACAGCTACTACACCAGCGAGCGCTGCGGCGCCGATGCCTTCACCCTGGAGCTGGGCAAGGCGCGTCCGTTCGGCCAGAACGACCTGTCACGCTTCGCCGGCATCGACCGCGCACTGCGCGAGCTGCTGGCCGGCCGGCGCACCACGGCGGCCAACCCGGACATTTCGGCGGTGCGGCTGTTCAAGGCCAAGTACGACATCGTCAAGCACAGCGGCGATTTCGTACTGCACCTGGCCGACGACGTGGAGAATTTCACCGCGCTGCCGCACGGCATGACAATTGCAGAAGATGTGCAAGTGCGCTACGTGGCCGACGGCGGCGAGGAGCGCATTCTGTTCCCCAATCCCAAGGTCGGCATCGGCCTGCGCGCCGGCATCGTGATCGAGCCGGCCACCCTGGACTAGGCACATATCCACAGGCAAACAGGGAAAAAGCTGTGGATATCCTGTGAGCGACACTAAAAAAATGCGCGGCGTCAGCAGTTTGCTGGCTCCGCGCATTTTTCATGCAATTTTTCCGCTCACGGCAGCAGCTTGCCGGGGTTCATGATGCCATCCGGGTCAAACACCTTTTTGATGCCCTGCATCATCGCGATTTCCTGCGCGCTGCGACTTACTGCCAGGTAATCCCGCTTCAGCAGCCCCACGCCGTGCTCGGCCGACATGCTGCCACCGAAGTCGCGCACCAGCGCAAACACCTGCTCGTTCACCTGCTCGCAGGCGGCGCGGAACGCCTCCAGCGCCAGCGCCGGCGGCTTCAGCACGTTAATGTGCAGGTTGCCGTCGCCGATGTGGCCATACCAGATCACCTCGAAATCCGGATAGTTGGCCGCCAGCAGCGCATCCAGCGAGGCAATGAAGGCCGGCACCCGGCTGATGGTGACGGCGATGTCGTTCTTGTACGGCGTGTACGGGGTGATGCTTTCGCTGATGCCCTCACGGTAGCGCCACAGTTGCTGCGCCTGCTGCGCCGACTGCGACAGCACGCCATCCAGCACCCAGCCCTGCTCCAGGCAACGCTCGAACAGTTGCAGCGCGGCTTCGTCGCCGCTATGCGCCGGGTCGTCCAGCTCCAGCAGCACGTAGAACGGCGCACGCACCTCGAACGGCGCCGCCAGTTGGCCGTGCGCCAGCACATGCCCCAGCGCCTGGTCGGAGAAGAATTCGAACGCCGACAGCGCCACGCCCTCGCGGAATACCTCGAACACCCGCATCACGTCGGCCAGCGCCGGCAGCGCCAGCAGCAGCACCGCCTGCGGCGGCGGCGGCAGTGTCAGCTTCATGGTGGCGCCGACCACGAAACCCAGCGTGCCTTCCGAGCCGACGAACAGGTGGCGGAAATCGTAGCCGGTATTGTTCTTGGCCAGGCCGCGGTTCAGCTCCAGCAGCTCGCCGCTGCCGGTCACCACGGTGAGGCCGGCCACCCACTCGCGGGTCATGCCGTAGCGGATCACCTTGATGCCGCCGGCGTTGGTGGCGATATTGCCGCCCAGCTGGCTGCTGCCGCTGGCGGCGAAATCCACCGGGTAGTACAGCCCCTTGCCGCTGGCGTACTGCTGCAGCGCGGCGGTCACCACCCCCGGCTCGCACTGTATGGTGCGCGCCACGCGATCGAAGGCGCCGATGCGGTTCATGCGCTCGAACGACACCACCAGCTCGCCGTTGGCCGCCACCGCACCGCCGGACAGGCCGGTACGGCCGCCGGACGGCACCAGCGCCACCTGGTGTTCGCGCGCCCAGCGCACGATGCCCTGCACCTCGGCCACGGTGGCCGGCTGGGCGATGGCCAGCGGCGCCGGCTGGTAGTAGCGCGTCCAGTCCAGGCCGTAGTGGCGCAGGCTGTTGTCGTCGGTGCGCAGCAGCAGCTGCGGCAATTGTTGGTGCAGACGGGCAAGTGGCGGTGACACGGCATTCTCCGGGTGGGTGGCGCCGTGATGCGGACGCCTGCCGACGATGCTACCACGCCGCGGATGGCAGTTTTTGTAACGGCGGCGCCAGCGGCTGCCTGCGGCCAACCTTGCGGCCGGCTGCCCGTCCGGCCAGCATCCACGGCGGATAAAACTACGGTGCTGCCGCGCAATCGGGTTACAATTGCGCGTTAACTCAATACAGCCTTTCACTATCAGATGTCCGCCGAAAACAACGCTCCGGTAATCAGCAACTTCATCCGTGCCATCATCGACGAGGACCTGTCCTCCGGCAAACACCACAGCATCGTCACCCGCTTTCCGCCGGAGCCGAACGGCTACCTGCACGTGGGCCACGCCAAGTCCATTTGCCTGAACTTCGGCCTGGCCGAGGACTACCAGGGCAAGTGCAACCTGCGCATGGACGATACCAACCCGGAGAAGGAATCCGACGAGTACGTGCAGTCGATCAAGGACAGCGTGGCCTGGCTGGGCTTCCAGTGGGACGGCAACGTGCGCTACGCCTCCGACTACTTCCAGCAGCTGTACGACTACGCGGTGGAACTGATCCAGAGCGGCCACGCCTTCGTCTGCGACCTGAGCGCCGACGAGATGCGCGAATACCGCGGCAGCCTGACCGAGCCGGGCCGTGAAAGCCCGTACCGCGGCCGCAGCGTGGCGGAGAACCTCGACCTGTTCAGCCGCATGAAGAACGGCGAGTTCGCCGACGGCAGCAAGACCCTGCGCCTGAAGATCGACATGAGCTCCGGCAACGTCAACATGCGCGACCCGGTGATCTACCGCATCCGCCGCGCGCACCACCATCGTACCGGCGACGACTGGTGCATCTACCCGATGTACGACTACACCCACTGCATCTCGGACGCGATCGAAGGCATCACCCACAGCCTATGCACGCTGGAGTTCGAAGACCATCGCCCGCTGTACGACTGGGTGCTGGACAACATCAGCATCGGCTGCCACCCGCGCCAGTACGAATTCTCGCGCCTGGAGCTGCTGTACGCGCTGACTTCCAAGCGCAAGCTGAACGCGCTGGTGACCGACGGCAAGGTAGGCGGCTGGGACGACCCGCGCATGCCCACCATCGAAGGCATGCGCCGCCGCGGCTACAGCCCGGCCGGCATCCGCCTGTTCTCGCAGCGCATCGGCGTGTCCAAGGGTGAGAACATCATCGACATCAGCGTGCTGGAAGGTGCAGTGCGCGAGACGCTGGAAAGCGAAGCGCCGCGCGTGATGGCGGTGCTGGACCCGATCAAGGTCACCCTGACCAACTTCCAGGATGGCGTTACCGCCAGCCGCAGCGCGCCGTACCACCCGCACCACCCGGAATTCGGCGAGCGCGAAGTGCCGATCGCCCGCGAGCTCTACATCGAGCGTGACGACTTTGCCGAAGTGCCGCCGCCGAAGTGGCAGCGCCTGACCGCCGGCGGCGAAGTGCGCCTGCGCTACAGCTATGTGATCAAGTGCGACGAAGTGATCAAGGACGCCGACGGCAAGGTAGTGGAGCTGAAGTGCTCCATCGACCACGACACCCTGGGGCAGAACCCGGTGGGCCGCAAGGTGAAGGGCGTGATCCACTGGATCTCCGCCAGCCACGCGGTGGAAGCCGAAGTGCGCCTGTACGACCGCCTGTTCACCGAGCCGCGCCCGGATGCGGTGCGCGGCGATGACGGCGAATACGTGGACTTCATGCAGTTCCTCAACCCGGACTCGCTGGCCACCGTTACCGGCTACGTCGAGCCGGTGGTGCGCGACGCGGCGCCGGAAACCCGCTACCAGTTCGAGCGCATCGGCTACTTCGTTACCGACCGCCTCGAGCACCAGCCGGGCAGCAAGCCGGTGTTCAACCGCACCGTGGGTCTGAAGGACTCTTGGAGCAAATAAGGCATTATCATGAAAGCGGTAGGCACCTCGTGTGCCTGCCGCTTTTTTTGTTTGTAACGCACTCGCTGTCGGTTAACGCATACCAGGGGCTTTCATGAAAACTCGCCATACCGCCATCCGCCTGTCCGTCCTTGCTTCTCTTGCCAGTCTCGCCGCCCTGCCGGCCAGCACGTTGGCCGCACCGGTAACAGACCAGAGCTACCAGATCACCATCATCCACACCAACGACCACCACGGCCGCTTCTGGAAGAACGGCGACGGCGAATACGGCATGGCCGCACGCAAGAACGTGATCGAGCAAATCCGCGCCGACGTACGCCTGCACGGCGGCTACAGCCTGCTGCTGGACGGCGGCGACGTGAACACCGGGGTGCCGGAATCCGACATGCAGGACGCCGAGCCGGACTTCAAGGGCATGAATCTGCTGGGTTACGACGCCATGGCGGTGGGCAACCACGAATTCGACAAGCCGCCGGCGGTACTGGCCAAACAGCGGCAATGGGCGCAGTTCCCCATGCTTGCGGCCAACATCTACCAGGGCGGCAAGCGCCTGTTCGCACCGTACAAGATCTTCAATCTCGGCGGCGTGCGGGTGGCGGTGATGGGCCTGACCACCGACGACACCAAGAAACTGACCAACCCGGAGAACACCCGCGGCATCGAATTCCGTACCCCGGCTCGCGAAGCAGCGCGGCTGATGCCCACGCTGAAGAAGAAGGCCGACGTGGTGATTGCCGCCACCCACATGGGCCACTACACCGATGGCGAGCACGGCGTGAACGCACCGGGCGACGTGGAAATGGCGCGCCAGGTGAAGGGCTTCGACCTGATCGTCGGCGGCCACAGCCAGAACCCGGTGTGCATGAAGGCGGAGAACGTACGCAACGATGCCTACGTGCCGGGCAGCGACTGCGCGCCGGACCGCCAGAACGGCGCCTGGATCGTGCAGGCGCACGAATGGGGCAAATACGTTGGCCGCGCCGACTTCGAATACCGCAACGGCGAATTCCGGCTGCTGAAGTACCAGCTGATCCCGATCAACCTGAAGAAAACGGTGAAGGGTGAGGACGGCAAGGAGCGCAAGGTGACCTACAGCCGCGAGATCCCGGAAAACAGCGAGATGCTGGCGCTGCTCAAGCCCTACCAGGAAAAAGGCCAGGCGGTGCTTGGCGTACAGGTAGGCAGCAGTGACGGCAAGCTGGAAGGCGACCGAGCCATCGTGCGCAAGCAGCCCACCAACCTGGGCGTGTTTATCGCCAGCGCAATGAAGGACAAGGCCCACGCCGACTTCGCCATCATGAACGCCGGCGGCATCCGCGACTCGCTGCCGGCCGGCAGCATCAGCTACAAGGACATTCTCAAGGTGCAGCCGTTCGGCAACACCCTGGTGTACGTGGACATGAGCGGCAAGGAAGCGCTGGCCTACCTGCAGGCCGCCGCGAAGATGAGCCCCGGCTCCGGCGCCTTTGCCCAGTTTGCCGGCGTGCAGCTGCGCATTGTCGGCGGCGAAGTGCAGCAGGCGCTGATAGCCGGCCAGCCCATCGATCCGGCGCGCAGCTACCGGCTGGCGCTGAACAACTTCACCGCCGCCGGCGGCGACGGCTACCCGCGGCTAAACACCCACAAGGGCTACGTCAACACCGGCTATGTCGATGCCGACCTGCTGCGCGGCTACTTTGCCAGCCACGGCAGCATCAAGACCGCCGACTTCGCGCCGGGTGATGCGGTAGTGCGGCAGTAAACCCGCCCGCGGCGGCAATGCCGGCAGTGGGCTTACTCCAGGCCGGCATTGCCGTTACAAACATCGCGCATCACGGCCTGCCCGCGCGGGCCGTTTGCCTGTAAAATCCCCCGGTTAATTTTGGCGGCCCGACAGCATGTTGGCCGCGGCTAATTCTGTAGAAAGTTGAGCAACGTGAAAGACGCGTTCCTGAAGAAGATTGCGGACAAGTCCGCGGTAATCGGCATCGTGGGCCTGGGCTATGTCGGCCTGCCGCTGATGCTGCGTTTCAATGAAGTGGGCTTCAAGGTACTGGGCTTCGACATCGACCAGAGCAAGGTCGATGCGCTGCACGCCGGCAACAGCTATATCGAGCACATCAGCGGCGACAGCATCGCCAGCGCCCGCGCCAGCGGCTTCGAGGCCACCACCGACTTCAGCCGTGCGCCGGAAGCCGACGCGCTGATCCTGTGCGTGCCCACCCCGCTCAACAAGTACCGCGAGCCGGACATGTCCTACGTGCTGGGCACTATCGACAGCCTGGTGCCGCACCTGCGCGCCGGCCACCTGGTGTCGCTGGAATCCACCACCTACCCCGGCACCACCGACGAAGAACTGCTGCCGCGCATCGAATCGCGCGGCTTCAAGGTGGGTGAGGATGCCTACCTGGTGTTCTCGCCGGAGCGTGAAGACCCGGGCAACCCCAATTTCACTACCCGCACCATTCCCAAGGTCTGCGGCGGCGTGACCCCGGCCTGCCAGGAAATCGGCGTGGCGCTGTACAGCGCGGTAATCGACAAGGTAGTGCCGGTGTCGTCCACCCGCGCCGCCGAGATGACCAAGCTGCTGGAGAACATCCACCGCGCGGTGAACATTGGCCTGGTGAACGAGATGAAGATCGTCGCCGACAAGATGGGCATCGACATCCACGAGGTGATCCGTGCCGCTGCCACCAAGCCGTTCGGCTTCGTGCCCTACTACCCGGGCCCGGGCCTGGGCGGCCACTGCATCCCGATCGACCCGTTCTACCTGACCTGGAAAGCGCGCGAGTATGGCGTGCACACCCGCTTCATCGAGCTGGCCGGCGAAGTGAACTCGTCGATGCCGGACTACGTGATCAGCAAGGTGGCCGCGGCGCTGAACGAGCGCAAGAAGGCGATCAACGGCAGCAAGATCCTGGTGCTGGGCATTGCCTACAAGAAGAACGTCGACGACATGCGCGAAAGCCCGTCGGTGTTCCTGATGGAAAAACTGCGCGACCTCGGCGCCGAGATCAGCTACAGCGATCCGCACGTGCCGGTGTTCCCGAAGATGCGCGAGCATCACTTCGAGCTGTCCAGCGTGGCGCTGACGGCCGACAGCATCGCCGGCTACGACTGCGTGCTGCTGGCCACCGACCACGACAAGTTCGACTACGCGCAGCTGCAGCAACATGCGCAGCTGATCGTGGACAGCCGCGGCAAGTACCTGCAGCCTGCGGCCAACGTGGTGAAGGCGTAAGCCTGCACCCCGTCTGCCCCGCATGAAAAAAGCCGGATCGTACGATCCGGCTTTTTTATTGCCCATGGCGGCGGCCACGGTAGGCCCGTCATCAGGCCAGCAGCGATTTCACCAGGTCAACGTAGCCCTGCATCGCCTGCTCGTTGCCCTGGCCCTTGAGCTTGTCCCAGGCGTCATACTTGGCGCGGTTGATGAAGTCCATCATGCCCGGGCGCTCGCCCTGCACGTCGCCATCGGTGGCCTGCTTGAACAGCGCGTACAGCTGCAGCAGGGTCTGGTTGTCCGGGCGCTCGGCCAGGGTGGTGACGTCTTGTTGTGCCTGTTCGAACAGCGCTTTCAGATCGGACATATGTTTATCCTTTGCACGGCGGAACGAAGTCTCGCTCCTGGTTGATGTTGTATTAGCCCGCCGGTTGCCCGGCTGGCCAAATTTACCATGAAACGATCGTTTAATGCGGCTGCAACGCCAGCTGAATGTGCTTGCGGCTGCGCACCGCCACGCCGCCTTTCTGCGCCGGCATGAAGTGCGCCTGCTGGAAGACCGCCACCACGAAGCGCGCATAGTCGCTGTCACCATTGCCGGCGATCACCTCCACCTTATCCACCGTGCCGTCGCGGCCGATGTAGAGCTGCAACTGCAGCTGCTCGGGGCTGCCGGCCGGGTAGTCCAGCAGCAGCTGGCCGATGGGCGCCGCCAGCACGTCCAGCTCCCCGGCCGGGTAATACGGATCCAGTGCCAGGCCCGGCAACGCCGCTGTCGGTGCGGAAGCCGGCAGCAGCGGCGCCTCCGCCACCGGCTGCGAGGCGGCCACGGCGGCATCGACAGGCGCCTCAACAGGCACCACGGCTGGCGGCGCCGCCTCGACGGACACCGGCACGGCCGATGGCGCTGCCGGCTGCGTGGCCGGTACTGCTGGCGGCGCAGGCGCGGCACTCGCCAGCGTCACCGCCAGCGGGCGCCCGCCGCCGCCCTGCCCGGCGGGCGCCAGCGGCAGCAACAGCAAGGCCGCATGCGCAGCCAGCGCCAGCAAGGCACTGGCCAGCAGCGGCCGGAGGCGGGCGAAGCAGGCGGACATGCCGCGCTTACTTGGCCTTGAACGCCGCTTCGATGGTTTCCACCGGTACCGCACCGGAGATCATCCGCCCATTGGGCAGGAACAGCGCCGGGGTGCCGGCCACGCCCAGTTTTTCGCCCAGTGCGGCCAACTCGGCCAGCGGGGTGCTGCAGCTGGCATTGCCGGCCGGCAGCTTGGCGCCGTTGCGCATCACCGCGGTCCAGGTGGCGGCGCGATCCTTGCTGCACCAGATCTGCGCGGCCTTGCGCGGCGCATCCGGGTGCAGCTGCGCCAGCGGGTACAGGAAGGTGTAGATGGTGACGTTATCCAGCTTGGACAGCGCGTCCTGCTCCAGCCGCTTGCAGAACGGGCAATCCGGGTCGGAGAACACCGCCAGCTTGCGCTCGCCCTTGCCGCGCACTTCCTTAATCGCCTTGTCCAGCGGCAGCGCGTTGAAGTCGAACTTCACCTGGTTCAGTTCTTCCAGCCGGCCTTCGGTAATGCTGTTGCGGCTGGCGGTGTCGATCAGGTCGCCGGTCAGCAGGTGCTCCACCTTGGCGTCGGCGTAGACGATGGTGTATTCCTCGCGCGCGCCGCGCTTCATTTTCACCACCAACTCGTACAGCCCGGCCACCGGCGCCGCCTGCACGCTGGTCACCTCGTGCTGCGGAAACTTGCTCTTGAAGATGGCGCGCACCGAATCCGGCGTTTCATCGGCCGCGGACGCGGTGCAGGCCAGCAGCGACAGGCAGAGCGGGATGATGGCCAGTTGGGGCAGACGGAGCTTCATTGCAATCCTTTTCAGTTATCGGTTAAAAGCCCACCGCGTGGCGGGCCAGCTGCCGCTTGAGCAGCGGCAGGCGGTTGGTCAGGTTGAGGCCGGTATTGCGCAGCCAGGCAATGCCCGGCAGTTCCTTGGCGTGAAACAGGCCGAACAGCGTGTCGCAGGTCAGCTGCATGGTGCGCACCGCTTCCTTGCGGCCGCGTTCGTAGCGGCGCAGCGCCAGCCACTCGCCCGGGTCCTTGCCGGCGGCGATGATGTCCGCCAGCCGCGCCGCGTCCTGGAAACCGAGGTTGACGCCCTGCCCGGCCAGCGGGTGCACGGTGTGGGCGGCGTCGCCCACCAGCGCCACGCGCTCGGCGATCACGTGCTGCGGCGTCAGCAACCGCAGCGGGAAGGCCGCCGCCGGCGTCAGCACCTCCAGCTTGCCCAGCGCATGCCCACCGGCTTCGGCCACCACGGCGGCAAAACGTTCCGCCGGCAGCGCCAGCAGCGGCTCCGGCTGCGGTGTGGACCACACGATGGAAATGCGCTGCCCCGGCAACGGCAGCCAGGCCAGGATGCCATCGCCGAGGAACCACTGCCGCGCGATGTCGCCGTGCGGCAGCTCGGTAGCGAAGTTGGCCACCACCCCGCTCTGGCCATACGGCTTCACCGCGGCGGCGATGCCGCTTTGCTGCCGCACCCAGGAGTTGGCGCCATCGGCGCCCACCAGCAGCCTGGTCTGCAGCACGCGGCCGTCTTCCAGCTGCAATTCCGCGGCTTTGGGCGAATGCCGCAGACAGGTTGGCCGCACGCCTTCCAGCAGCTCGACGCCGCTGGCGGTGTGCAATTGCTGCCACAACGCGGCCAGCAGCCAGCGGTTTTCTGCAATCCACGCCAGCGCCTCGGCGTCGGCATCGGCGGCGGAAAACGCGATGCGCCCGCCCTGGTCGCCGCGCACATCCATGCCGGCGATGGTGCCGATGCGCGCCATGTCCGGCCACACCCCCAGGCTTTCGATAAAACGGCGGTTGGCCGGGCTGATCGCGTACACCCGCGCATCCCAACCCTGCTGCAGGCTGTCGAAGCGCGCCTGCTGGCCTTCCACCAGCGCCACGCGCCGGCCCTGCTTGTCCAGCGCCAGCGCCAGCGCCGCGCCGACCAGGCCGCCGCCGACGATAACGACATCAAATGAAGTGCTCATGATTCCCTAATGGCAACGCTAGCGGCCAAAGGTTGGCCGCATCCGCGCGCTGCAATGCAGTTTACACGCCAAAAACCAGATGACCGGCGAAGCGCCTGCGCAGCGGCGGCAGGCTGTCCAGCGCGTTCATGCCGGCGCCACGCAGCGTCTTCAGCAGCGGATTGGCGCCGTCGAACAGTCGGATCAGGCCGTGGGTAAAGCCCACCACTGCGTGGCTGTCCACCCGCCGTGCGGCGGCATAGCGGCGCAGCAGCGCGGCATCGCCCGGATCGGCGGCCCCGGCCAGCATGTCGGTGAGCGCCACCGCATCGCGCAGGCCCAGGTTGAAGCCCTGCGCCGCCACCGGGTGCATGGTCTGCGCGGCGTTGCCTATCATCACCACCCGGCCGGACAGCACGCTGTTGAGCTGGCGCAGCAGCAGCGGAAACACCGCGCGCTCACCGATGGCAGTGAAGCTGCCGAGGCGCTCGCCGAACGCCTGCTGCAGCTCGGCCAGCACCGTGGCCTCGTCGGCATCGTGCAGCCGCTGCGCGTCTGCCGGCGTGCGCGTCCACACCAGCATCAGGCGCTCGCCGTGTGGCAGCAGCGCAAACGGGCCGGCGTCGGCAAAACGCTCGTAGGCGATGTGCTCGTGCGGCAGGCTGGCCGTCACCTCGGCCAGCAGCGCGCTTTGCTGGTAGTCGTGCACGTGGCGGCGGATGCCGGGCAGGCTTTCCGCCAGCGCGCCGCCTTCGGCCAGCACCACCAGCCGCGCCGTCAGCTGGCGGCGCTGGCCGGCGGCGTCTTCCACCGTCAGGCTGGCATAGCGCGCCAGCGACTGCACCGCGGTCACCTTGTGCTGCCAGCACACCGCCACGCCCTGCTGCTGCAAGGCATCGCCCAGGCTGGCGGCCAGCGCCGGGTAATCCACCACCGCGCCCAGATGCGGCAGCGCCAGGTCATCGCGGCTGATCACCGTGCGCCCCCAGGCGGCCTGCTGCGACACGTGCACGGTGTCGATGTCGGTGGCCGGCAGGCTGTCCGGCCAGGCACCCACCGCCGCCAGTTGCTCGCGGCTGTACCACGACAGCGCCAGCGCGCGGGCATCGCGCAGCGGCGCATCCTTGGCGCGCGCCTCGATCAGCAACACATCGCGGCCGGCCTGCTTCAGGCGCAGGGCGGCCAGCGCCCCCACCGGGCCGCCGCCCACGATCACGATGTCGGAATGAAGAATGTTTGCTTGCATGCTTGCTTACGCTGCGGCCAACTAGCTGGCCTGCATCAGCGCCTCGATGTCGTCTATGCGTTTGGGCGCCGCATCGGTGTACACGTGGCGACCGGTGGCGGTCACCAGCACGTTGTCCTCGATACGGATGCCGATATGGTGGAAAGCGGCCGGTACGCGGTCGTCCGGGCGCACGTACAGCCCCGGCTCGATGGTGGTGCACATACCGGGCTGGAACTGGCGCCACTGCCCGCCGGGGCGGCGCAGGCCGACGTCGTGCACGTCCAGGCCAAGGAAATGGCCGATGCCGTGCATGTAGAAGCGGCGGTAGTCGCCGGATTCGATCACCCCGTCCACGCTGCCTTGCAGCAGCTGGTAGTCCAGCATGCCCTGCACCAGCACGCGCAGCGCGGCGTCGCCCGGCGCGTCCAGCGTGGCGCCCGGCTGCACCGCGGCGATGGCCGCCAGCTGCGCCGCCAGCACCACTTCGTACAGGTCGCGCTGCGGCTGGCTGAAGCGGCCGTTCACCGGGAAGGTGCGGGTGATGTCGCCGGCGTAGCCCATGAACTCGCAGCCGGCGTCGATCAGCAGCAGCTCGCCGTCGTTCAGGCGCGCATTGTTGGCCGCATAGTGCAGCGTGCAGGCGTTGCCACCACCGGCGACGATGCTCTCGTAGGCCGGCTGGCGCGCGCCGTTGCGCACGAAGTGGTACAGCAGCTCGGCCTCGATCTCGTACTCGTACTTGCCGGGGCGGGTGGCCTGCATCGCGCGCACGTGCGCCTCGGCCGACACCTGGCCGGCACGCAGCAGGATCGCCTGCTCGCGCTCATCCTTGAGCAGCCGCATCTCGTCGATCAGCGGCAGCAGGTCGCCGAACTGCGCCGGCGCATCCACGCCGAGGCGGGCGCGGCTGCGCACCACGCCCAGCCAGCCGGCGATGCGCGCATCCCAGCCGGCACTGCGGCCCAGCGGCCAGTACAGCGCCGGCACGTCGGCCAGCAGCTCCGGCAGGCGCTGCTCCAGCTCGTCGATGGCATAGGCCTCGTCGAAGGCAAACGCCTCGGCGGCGGCCTGCGGGCCGTGGCGGAAGCCTTCCCAGATTTCCATGTCCGGGTTCTTGGCCCGGCAGAACAGCAGGCTCTTGCCGCGGCGGCCGTCCAGCACCAGCACCGCCTCCGGCTCGGCAAACCCGGTCAGGTACAGGAAGTGGCTGTCGGCGCGGTACGGGTAGTTGGCATCGGCATTGCGCACCGCTTCCGGCGCGGTGGGCAGGATGGCGACAGCGTCGCCAATGGCGGCCAGCAGCTGCTGGCGGCGGTCAACAAGACTCTGGTGCATGCGAGACACCCGCAATCAAAACGGCGCTCAGTTTACACCCGCCGCTGCTGCCAGGCGATGGCGCATGCGGCCAACATGATGCCGCCGGCGGCGCCCAGCATATCGGCCAGCGCATCGCCCAGCTCGGCGCTGCGCGTGGCGGTCAGCCAGCCTTGCGCCAGTTCGGAGCCAACGGCCCACGCCAGGCACAGCCACAAGGTTGGCCGCCACAGCGCCGCGCCGCGCGCCCCCAGCCGCAAGCGTGGCCAGGCCAGCAGCACGCCGCCCAATAAAAACAGGCTGAAATGACCTATCTTGTCGAAATACGGGATGCCGGACGGCGCCCCCGCCGGCTTGAGCAACAGCAACCACACCGACAGCGCCCACCACAGCCAGGCCGGCAGCCAGTAACGTGAATCAGGCATCGCGCGCCTCCACACCGTAAAATGTCCGGATTGTGCCCGGCCGCTGCCCGCCGTGCACGCCCACCGTTAATTTTCAAGAAAGCAATGCCATGCCCCGCATCCTGATCACCGGCAGCAGCGGCCAACTCGGCTTCGAGCTGCAACGCGCACTGTGCCTGTTCGGCGAACTGCGCTGCCCCGGCCGCCAGCAACTGAACCTGGCCAGCCGCCAGGCGCTGCTGGCCTGGCTGGATGCGGAACGGCCGGAGGTGATCGTCAACGCCGCCGCCTACACCGCGGTGGACCTAGCGGAAAGCGAGGTGGAACTCGCCCACGCCATCAACGCCGCCGCACCGGGCGCCATGGCCGAGTGGGCGGCGGCCAACGATGCGCTGCTGCTGCACTACTCCACCGACTACGTGTTCGATGGCAGCGGCGAAACCGCCTGGCGCGAAGACGACAACGCCAAGCCGCTGTCGGTGTACGGCCACAGCAAATGGCTGGGCGAACAGGCGGTGCGCGCCGCCGGCGCGCGCCACTTCATCCTGCGCACCAGCTGGGTGGCCGGCGTGCATGGCAACAACTTCGCCAAGACCATGCTGCGGCTGGCGGCCAGCAAGGAGCAGCTGCGGGTGGTGAACGACCAGTTCGGCACCCCCACGCCGGCCAGCCTGCTGGCCGATGTCAGCGCCCAGCTGCTGGCGCGCACGCTGGCCGAGCGCGAACAGCCATACGGCAGCTACCATGTCGCCACCCAGGGCTGCACCAGCTGGTACCAGTACGCCGCGTACGTGATCGGCCTCGCCCGCGAAGCAGGTTGGCCGCTGACCCTGCCCGGCGACGGCCTGCAGCCGATTCCCAGTGCCGACTACCCGCAGCAGGCGCTGCGCCCGGCGTACTCGGTGCTGGATTGCCGCAAGCTGCAGCAGACGTTTGGCCTGCAGCTGCCCAGCTGGCAACAGGGCATCCGCCAGCTGTTTGCCACCCTGGACGCCGCCCGCCGCGGCTGAGCCGCACGGCAGCCGCAGCCACGCCGGCAAGGTCGGGGCGGCGCCATGTCACCAGCATGCCCCTTGCCCTGCCGCGCCGAGCCGAGCCGGTGGCGCCGGGCCCGGCGCCGGCTGCGGGCTATACTGCAACAGCAACTGCAACAGGAGCACACCATGCGTATATCCCTACTGACCCTGGCCGTGCTGGCGCTGAGCGGACCGGCCGTGGCGCTGGAGCTGAACACCGCCACCGTGACGCAGCTGGTGGACGCCGGCTTCAGCCTGACCGACGCGCAGACCATCTACGACGCCACCCACCCGCTGAGCGGCACCCCGGTCACCTTTACCAGCAGCAAGCAGCTGCTGACGCTGCCGGGCATCACCCAGGGCGACCTGAACCGCGTGCGCGCCAAGCTCGCCGTCGACGGCCAGCGCATCACCACCCGCTCCGGCACCGCGCCGGCCATTCCGGGCGTCAGCCCGGCAATACCGGCCAAGAAAGCCAGCCTGCCCAGCGGCAGCACGGATGACAATCCGGGCAACAAAGGCGGCAACAAGGGCGGTAATGGTGGTGGCAACAAGGGCGGCAACGGCAAGGGCAACAGCTAAACCGTTGCCATAAAAGGACACGGCGCCGGTGGCGATGGCTACCGGCGCCGTGTCCATTTGCCGCCTCAGCTTAATTGCTGCTGCAGGAAATCCAGCGTGCGCTGCCAGGCAAGGTTGGCCGCACCCTGGTCGTAGCGTGCCGTGTTGGTATCGTTGTTGAAGGCGTGATTCACCCCCGGATACAGGTACAGGGTGTAGCGCTTGCCCGCTGCCTGCATCGCGGCCTCGAACGCCGGAATGCCGGCATTGATGCGCTCGTCCAGCCCGGCATGGTGCAGCAGCAGCGGCGCCTGGATGCGGCCAACCTCGGCCGCCGCCGGATGGCTGCCGTAGTAGATCACCCCGGCGCGCAGCGCCGGCTGCTGCACCGCCAGCTGCCCGACCTGGCCGCCGCCCCAGCAGAAGCCCACCGCCCCCACCTTGCCGTTGCCCTTCGCCTGCAGGTACAGCAGCGCCAGCTGCGACACATCCGCGGTCATCGCCGCGTCCAGTTTGCCGAACAGCTCGCGCGCCTTGTCCTCGTCGGCCGGGGTGCCGCCCAGCGGCGACAGGTAATCCGGCGCCAGCACCCAGTAGCCGGCCAGTGCCAGCCGCCGCGCCACGTCGCGGATATGCGGGTTCAGGCCGCGGTTTTCGTGGATCAGCACCACCGCCGGCAAGGCCCCGCCCGCCGCCGGGCGCACCAGGTAGCCGTTCAGCAGCATATCGGCGCGGCGGCCAAAGCGGACATCCTCCGCCAGCAGCCGGCTGTCGCCGGCGGCCACCTGCTCGGCCTGCGCATAGTTGTTTTCCAGCAGCGGCAGCACGGCATAGGCGGCGGCCACCCCGCCCACCAGCCGCGCCAGGCGCTCGACAAAATCCCGGCGCGACAGCGGCTGATGCGTGTACTGGTCATACAGATTGATCACCTCCTGCGACAAGGCAGGCTGACGGGGTTGCGGCTTCATCGACGACTCCTCTGCAGGCAAGGGAACAGCTTGGCCGCAACCGGCGTGGCGGGCAGCGGCGGGCAGCAGCTGGTTGCCGCCGGCCCGGCGCACGGCGGCGACAGGCGCTAGACACCGCGTTATAGAAAAAGTTGGCCGTCATCGGCAAGCGGCGTGGTCGATGACAACCCGTGCGCCCCGATGCCGCCACGCGTGGCGCAGCAGAAATGGCGCCATTGGCATCGATCAGCGCACAACCGCCATGTCAAAAGGCTAAAGTCGGCGATTAGCCGCCCGAAACCGGAACTCGCCAAAAAAATGCCGGGTCATACTGGCGTGACAAACTGTGCGCTGGTTACCCAACGCCAGCCGTTACAAGGAGACCTCCATGAAAAGCACCCTGACCCGCAGTGCCCTCGTGCTACTGGCCATTGCTTCGCTGTCCGGCTGTGCCGGCATGACCCAACGTCAGCAAAATGCAGCCATCGGTGCGGCAGTCGGCGGTGTCGCCGGCTCGGTACTGACCAACGGCAGCACCGCAGGTACCGTAGGTGGTGCTGCCATCGGCGGCATTATCGGCAATGGCGGCGTGAAGTAAGCCCCGCCAGTGGCAAGCGCAAACCGCCGTCACCACCCGTGGCGGCGGTTTTTGCATGCCCGGCCGCTGCGCACGCAAACGGGCTATCGCCGGCGCAACTGCGCACTATATTTCCCTTGCCACCGGGAAATATCGCCATGCGCCACCTGCTGCCCACCCTGCTGCTCTGCACCGCCCCGCTGCTGGCCGGTGCGCAGAGCATCCTGATCGCCGCCGAGGACGACTGGGCGCCGTACTCATCGCGCCAGGGCAATAGCGACCAGCCGGAAGGGCTGACGCCGCAACTGGTGCGCGAGATCTTTGCCAGCCAGCAGGTAACCGTGCGCTTCATCGCCGTGCCGTTCTCGCGCTGCCTGCAGATGGTGGCCACCGGCAGCGCCGTCGCCTGCTTCAACACCACCATCACCGACGACAACCGCCGGCAATTCATCTGGCACCCCACCCCGCTGTTTCACGAAGAGCTGGCCATCTTCGCGCTCAAGCCCGCCGCCACGCCGCTCACCCTGAAAAACCTGGCCGGGCGCCTGGTGGGCATCACCCAGGGCTACACCTACCCCAGCAACTTCATGAACGCACCGGCCATCCGCCGGGTCACCGCGCTGTCCGACGACAACCTGATCAGCATGCTGCTGGCGCGGCGGGTGGATTTCATCCTGCTGAACACCCTGCCCGGCCTGCTGCGCGCCAGCCGCAACGCCGCCAGCGCCGGCAAGCTGCACAAAGTGGGCGTCATCAGCCGCGACGGCTTCTGGCTGAACTTCTCCCGCCACCACCCGGACGGCGCCGTGATGGCGCGGAAGTTCGAGGCCGGCCTGCAGGCGCTGAAACAGAGCGGCCGTTACCAGCAGATCATGCACAGCTTCCGCCAGCGGCTGGGCGCCGCCCCAGCTGGAACGGAGAGCAGCGCCGCGCCGCCATGACGCCCGCCGACGCGCCAGCCACGATCTATACTGGCGATAAGCTGCGACGCGACGCCGCGGCTGCGTCAAGGAGCATCGCCATGAGTAAAACCCGCCATAGCACCAAGGAAGCCAAGAAGCCGGCCATGCACACGGCCAAGGAAAAACGGGCTGCCAAACACATGAAGAAACACGCGACGGAAATGCCGCCTATCATCGTGCCGCATTAAGCGCCGGCGCTCCCATCAAATAATGCGGCCAACGTTGGCCGCATTTTTGTTTTCCCGTCACCGGCGCCACGCCCGCGTTGCCGGGCTAACACCAGCGCGGCGGGCTGTCGCCGTTGGTGTTGTGCGCCCCCGGCATTAGCCCAGATCCGGCAATGGCTTATCGTTACGATGCAGCAACTCGGACAGCTGGCAGGCGGCACACTCCACAAACAGAAAATCCCCTTCCTTACGCAGCTTGGTCTGGCGCCGGCACTGCCGGCAATCCAGCTTGATGGTGGTGTTGTCGCCGCAATCCCGGCACTTCAGGTAGTAGCCGAACTTGCCATAGCGAAACTCCAGCAACTGCGAACTGCAACCCTTGCAACAGGTGAAATACTGCTTTTGCGGACCCTCTGACGACAACAGCTTGTCGAGGAAGCCGACCTTGCGCAGCTTATTCCCAATGAACTCGAAATTGCGATAGCCCGGCGCCTTCTCCTGTGGGTGTAGCGGCACCGCCGGCTCGGCCAGCACCACTTCCACTACCGTGGCGGCATACTCGCGCACCGGCTCGTTTGCCTGCACCGCAGTGCTTGGCGTCACTGGGGGCACCGACTGCGCCTCCTGCCTTGGCGCGTGCATCTTGGCCATGTACTCGCCCAGTATCTTGCGGTACGGCGCCGGGAAAGCCATCGCCCCCGCCACCTTGGCGCGAATGCGCTCCCCCACCAGATCGGCCTTGCACACCTCGGCCACCGTCTCGCCCTTGGGCGGAATGAACTGGCCACGGCTGGAAATGGCGATCATGAAGTCGATCGACAGCGCATCAATCACCTGCGGCTGCTTGGCCATGCGGCGCAAAAACTTGCGCAGAAACTCGGCCTGTAGCCGGGCCTGCACAATCGGCGACGCCATGCCACTGGAACGGTCGTCGAACCAGCGCAGCCACTCGCCATCGGCCTTCATCTGCAGCTTGCCGGCCACACTCTTGCTTTCCACGATGGTCAGCCCCGCCGGGTGAATCAACACATGGTCCATCTGTGCTGCATCGCCATCCATCTCCAGCCGGATATCGTTGAGGATGAACACCTCCGCATCGTCGCCAAAATAGCGCCGCAGGTAGAACGCCATCTCTTTTTCGGCGGCATCGCCCGCGGCTTGCTTCCAGTCGCGGGCTTCGGTGAAAATTTTTTCTTTCAGGATCATGGTGTGTGCATCGATAACGACAGGTGCCAAAATTATAGGCGTAAAGCATATATTAATGACATTTACCTGCCGCCGAGCAAGGCAGCCTCGACAGTGCCACCCACCGTTGACCGCACGCCCCTTGCCCGTCTCCCGGCGCGCAGCTGCTCTTGAACCGCAAGGTGCACGGTGCCCAGTGACGGCAATGCGATAAAGCACGCCGCAACAACTACCATCAAGGATGAGGAGGGCATCATCATGAAATGCTGGACATACGACACCCGCTACGGCCCCTTCGAGATCGTGCCGCTCGATGGCAGCTACCACATCATGCACGAGGGCGAGGCGCTGGGCGCCTACCCCAGCCCGGAGGAAGCCGCCCGCGCACTGGCCGAAGGCCGCACCTCGTGGCCACCATTCGGCAGCCCGCAAGACCTGGGCATTCCGGCCGAGCTGCAGCAATGGCATGCCCGGCAGCTGGTTTAACACTGCCACCGGCAAGCAAGAGTGAAAAAAGGTTGGCCGCATGCCCATCAGGGTCTGCGGCCAACCTTTTCCCGTGTGAGCCAAACGCCGGGCCGCATGGCATGCCGCCCCAGCCGGCGCACAGCGTGCGCGCCAGACACTACCAGCTTGACCGCAACGCCTTGCACCATGCGGCCAAGCTTGCCTACCGCCCGACTACCGGCAAATCAGAAACCGTACTGCAGCCCCAGCGACAGGAAATCGGTATCGCTGCGGAAGTGCGCGCGGCCGCTGCCACCACCGGTTTCATACTTCATGCCGTCGAAACGCTCGAACTCGGCACGCAACGACAACGCCGGCGTCAGCGCGTAGCGCGCACCCACGCCGTAGTTGGCGTAGATGCCGCGATGGTCGTTGTTTTGCAGCGCCGAGCAGTTGACGACACAGGTGTAGTTGGTGGTCACCACGGCGGCACCCAGCTTGCCGAACAGCGCCAGCTGGTCGTTGAGCGGCAGCTCCGCCACCGCCGCCAGCGACAGCCCCTTGGCGCCGAAACGATCCTGCGCCGGCGCAGCACTCGACGTGCCCGAGAAACGGGAATGACCCAGCTTGAACACGCTCAGCTCAGCGCTCATGCTCTGGCTGAACGCATAACCAGCGTAAAGCTTCTGCGCGGCGGAGTAGTCATACACCTTGGCGCCGGCGTCGTAGAAAAGCTGGCCCTGGCCGGTAAAGTGGGTTTGCGCCTGGCCAGCAGCCACCCCGGCATACCAGCCCGGCGCGGCCGCCACGGCGGCAGTGCTGCTACAGGCGACAATCAGGGCAAACAGCGTGTTGCGGTTCATGTTCTTGCTTTCGTTTGGAGGTGCGGGAAATCGGGCCGGGCCGGGTAGTGCGCTTGCAGCAGGCAAGGGCCTCGCAGTATGGGCCGCTCGCCACCAGCAAGCAGCAAATCCGTGGCGCTTGGGGTGGGTCATTTTACATGGGCTTGTGACGTACCGCCGGGGCAATGGCAGTCGCAGGGGAAGGTGTGCATGCTCCAGGCCGGTCTACCGGGTGGCAGGCGGCGGGTGGTGACTACCTCCACGAAATACACACCGCAGACAAAACAAGGTTGGCCGCAATGCCGTCACAGCATGCGGCCAACCTTGGCACGGGCGCGGTGAGCGTTGGGCTTCATTGCATTCAACCCAACCTACCGTGCTGCATTGCAAGCCGCCCGCCACAAAGCAGGTTGGCCACAAACCTGTGACGGCTTGCGGCCAACCTCCGGTCATCGCCCACGCGATGAACGCAGGGCTTTGCTGCACTCAACCTGCAAAACTACGGCAAACCCCACCCAACAATCCAGCCCAATGTAACAACCAGCAGAACCGAACCGGCTTGCCCTTCCCGTTGGCGCGAGCCGGGCAAAACGGTGCGCCCCAGGTTTTAAGACGCTGCCTGAGCCGCGCGACGTTAGCGCTCGGCGAATCAGCGGCGCCTGGGGCGTACCGTTTGGCACGGGGTTTCGAGCAGCCACCGGGTCGCCTTTTCTTTGGTAGCTTTCTTTTGGCGAGGCAAAAGAAAGCTACCCGCCGCCGCGCGGAAAGCGGCATTCAAACAAGCCTCGTAGCGGCACCACAAACAAAACAAGGTTGGCCGCAGCGCCATCACGGCATGCGGCCAACCTTGCAGCGTGCGGTGAACGTTGGGCGTCATTTCATTCAACCCAACTTACCGTGCTGCACTCAACTTGCAGCACAGCAACAAACTCCACCCAGCCATTCTGCCCAACGAAACAACCAGCAGAACCGAACCGGCTTACCCCTCTCGTTGGCGCGAGCCGGGCAAAACGGTGCGCCCCAGGTTTTAAGACGCTGCCTGAGCCGCGCGACGTTAGCGCGCGGCGAATCAGCGGCGCCTGGGGCGTACCGTTTGGCACGGGGTTTCGAGCAGCCACCGGGTCGCCTTTTCTTTGGTAGCTTTCTTTTGGCGAAGCAAAAGAAAGCTAAAGCGGCAATCAAACAAGCTGCGTAGCAGCACTACAAACAAAACAAGGTTGGCCGCAACACCATCACGGCATGCGGCCAACCTTGGCATGGACGCGGTGGACGTTGGGCTTTATTTCATTCAGCCCAACCTACGAGCTGCCCCAACCTTCAGCATCAGCCAAAAAAAATCAATCTTCTTTTTGCAAAAGAAATTCTTTCAGCCCCTCAATCTGCTCATCAATATGGGTTTTTACCTCATCTGCAGCCGCTTCAATAGTAGTATCCAGATTCCACTCTACCTCATCGGGTACATTACTTACAGCCGACTCCAACTCTTCCAAACGGCCGAGCAATTCTTCTATCAGAGAATTATCACCCAAAAGCTCACCAACTTTTCTTGCAATGGAAACAGGAGAGTCCGCAACATGCCCATCCTCATAAGAGCGAACATTTTCCTTAATACCATTAATGGCAGCACTTGCCACTGCTATATCGCTAACACTAATTGGAATTGCTCGAACACCGTGTATATCAAAAGGTAATTTATCACCTTTTTCAATAAGATGAATATATGGCTTATTTGAACAATGCCGAATTGCCAATTCATAAAAAACGTTTGGATTATGACCTGTTAAATCCGCAATAACCAAATCAGAATCAACAATAGCATTAACAATTTGGCTAGTAATCATGCCCGTCTTAGGCATACTATCTGCGCGAATTATTTCGTAACCCAAGGGCTGCAATGCTGGCTTAATGATGTGCAACAAAACTTTATCCGCACGCTGCCTCACCTCAGAACCATCATCACCTATCGGCGAAATAACAAAACAAGTCTTCATATAAAACCCCCGCCACCTTTCGATGACGGGGGTTTTATCACGGATGACAATTAGTTATCAAGCCAACTTGGCGAGCTGCCCCTTGATCTTGTCCAGCTTGTCATTCAGCTCCGCCAGCTGCGCCTTGTCGCGCTCCACCAGGTGCGCCGGCGCCTTGTCGACGTAGCCCGGCTTTTCCAGTTTGGCGGTCAGCTTGTCCAGCTCGGCCTGCGCCTTGCCCTGCTCCTTGGTAAGGCGCGCGGTTTCGGCGGCTTTGTCCACTTCCACCTTCAGCATCAGGCGGGCGTCGCCAGAGATGGCTACCGGGGCGTCGTCGGCCGGCAGTGCGGCGACGATGCTGCCTTCGCTGATGCGCGCCAGCAGTTTCAGGTAGGGCACGAAGTCGGCCAGGCTGGCGTCGCTGGTTTCGATGAACAGCGGCGCTTTCACCGCCGGGCCGATGCCCATTTCACCGCGCAGGTTGCGCACCGCGTTCACCAGATCCTTGAACGCATCCATGCGGGCGTTGGCCGCAGCGTCGATCTTCTCGGGCACCGCCACCGGCCAGGCGGCAACCATGATGGAGTCGCTGTGCTTGGCGTTGGCCAGCGGGGCAACGGTCTGCCACAGTTCTTCGGTGATGAACGGCATCAGCGGGTGGGTGAGGCGCAGCGCCACTTCCAGCACGCGCACGATGGTGCGGCGGGTGGCGCGCTGCTGCGCGTCGTTGCCGTTCTGCAGTTGCACCTTGGCCAGTTCCACGTACCAGTCGCAGTACTCGTTCCAGATGAATTCGTAGATCACCTGGGCGGCGATGTCGAAGCGGTAGGTTTCCAGCGCGTTGGTGACATCGGCCTCGGCCTGTTGCAGGCGGCCGATGATCCACTTGTCGACGAAGCTGTATTCCAGCGGCAGGGTTTCGTCCTGGCCGCAGTCCTTGCCTTCCACGTTCATCATCACGAAGCGGGTGGCGTTCCACAGCTTGTTGCAGAAGTTGCGGTAGCCTTCGGCGCGCTTGAAGTCGAAGTTGACCGAGCGGCCGAGGGTGGCGTAGCTGGCCATGGTGAATCTGAGTGCATCAGTACCGTAGGCCGGGATGCCGTCCGGGAACAGCTTCTCGGTGGCCTTGGCGATCTGCGGCGCTTTTTCCGGGCGGCGCAGGCCGGTGGTGCGTTTTTCGATCAGCGGTTGCAGCGCGATGCCGTCGATCAGATCCACCGGGTCGATGACGTTGCCCTCGGACTTGGACATCTTCTTGCCTTCGTGGTCGCGCACCATGCCGTGGATGTACACGTCGCGGAACGGCACCTTGCCGGTGAAGTGCTTGGTCATCATGATCATCCGGGCAACCCAGAAGAAGATGATTTCGTAACCGGTCACCAGCACGTTGCTGGTAACGAAGGCGTTCAGTTCCGGAGTGTCTTGCGGCCAACCCAGGGTGGAGAACGGCACCAGCGCGGAGCTGAACCAGGTGTCCAGTACGTCCTGTTCGCGGCGCAGGGTTTTGCCCGGCGCCTTGGCGCGTACTTCTTCCTCGGTGCGGCCAACGTAGATGTTGCCGTCTTCGTCGTACCAGGCCGGGATCTGGTGGCCCCACCACAGCTGGCGGCTGATGCACCAGTCCTGGATGTTGTTCATCCACTGGTTGTAGGTGTTGACCCAGTTTTCCGGGATGAAGCGCACTTCGCCGCTGGCGACGGCGTCGATGGCTTTTTCGGCGATGGACTGGCCGGTGGCGTCGCCCTCGCCCACTTTGCTCATGGCGACGAACCACTGGTCGGTGAGCAGCGGCTCGATCACGGTGCCGGTACGGTCGCCGCGCGGCACCATCAGCTTGTGCGGCTTGGCTTCCAGCAGCAGACCCTGGGCTTCCAGGTCTTTCAGCATCGCCTTGCGCGCTTCACCGGTGGTGAGGCCGGCGTAGGCGGCTGGCAGGTCGATGGTGCCCTGGGCGGTGCCGTCGAAGCCGAACAGCTGCGCCTTGGCCAGGATGCGCGCTTCCAGGCTCATCACGTTGATGAGCTGGGTGTCGTGGCGCTTGCCCACCTGGTAGTCGTTGAAGTCGTGCGCCGGGGTGATCTTCACGAAGCCGGTGCCGAAGGCGGCGTCGACGTAGTCGTCGGCGATCACCGGAATCTGGCGGCCGGTGAGCGGCAGCTCCAGCATTTTGCCCAGCAGGTGCTGGTAGCGCTCGTCGGTGGGGTTGATGGCTACCGCCACGTCGCCGAGCAGGGTTTCCGGGCGGGTGGTGGCGACGGTGACAAACTCATCGCTGCCGACTACCGGGTACTTGATGTGCCACATGTGGCCATCTTCTTCCTCCGACACCACTTCCAGGTCGGAGATGGCGGTGCCGAGCTTGGCGTCCCAGTTGGACAGGCGCTTGCCACGGTAGATCAGGCCCTGTTCGAACAGGCGCACGAATACCTCGGTTACCACCTCGGCGCGGGCGTCGTCCATGGTGAAGTATTCACGGCTCCAGTCCACCGAGCAGCCGACGCGGCGCATCTGGCTGGTGATGGTGCCGCCGGATTTCTCTTTCCATTCCCAGATCTTGCTGGTGAACGCTTCGCGGCCCAGGTCATGGCGGTTGATGCCCTGCTCGGCCAGCTGGCGCTCCACCACGATCTGGGTGGCGATGCCGGCGTGGTCGGTACCCGGAATCCAGGCGGTGTTGTGGCCCTTCATGCGGAAGTAGCGGGTCAGACCGTCCATGATGGTCTGGTTGAAGGCATGACCCATGTGCAGGGTGCCGGTGACGTTGGGCGGCGGCAGCTGGATGCAGAAGGCGGGCTGGGTGCTGTCCATATGCGGCTGGAAGTAGCCGGACTGTTCCCATTGATCGTACCAGCGACGTTCGATGTCGCCCGGCTCGTAGCTTTTGGCAAGTTCCTGGGTCATGGTGTGAATTCGGTCTGTGTGAGGCAAAAAATGGCGTAAATTATAAACCGAATCCCGCTGTGCCGTCCTGCCCGCGCCGCCTGCCATCACCCGCTATTTGCTGGCAAATATGATGATGCGACCGCGCAGTTATAAATATTTGTATATATTACCGACACCCTGCCCGCCGGCCGGCCACATCGCCACCCAGACTTCAGCTCCGACATCACCACACCATGCACAGCCGCCACGTTCTGCTCGTTGAAGACAACCCCTCGGTACTGCGCGCCTTGCAGCGCATGCTGGAGAACGAAGGCTATGTGCCGCTGTGCGCCAGCAGCCGCCGCGAGATGCTGCAGCTGCTCAACGACGACGACGCCATTCCGCTGATGGCCTGTGTGCTGGACTACTGCCTGCCGGACGCGCCGGAAGGCGAGGCGCTGGCCGACCTGCTGCAACGCCAGATTCCCACCATCGTACTGACCGCGCGCAACGACCTTGCCACCCGCGAGCAGGTGCTACTGCAACCGGTGGTGGACTACATCCCCAAGGAAAACCCGTCCGCCTACGAGTACACCTTGCGCATGCTGCGGCGTATCGAGCACAACCCGGGTTCGCGCGTGCTGGTGGTGGACGATTCCAGCGCCATTCGCGGCTATCTGAAGCAGCTGTTGCGCCGCCAGCTGTACGAGGTGGTGGAAGCGGCCAACGGCGAGGCGGCGCTGGCGATCCTGAGCGCCGACAGCGGCATCCGCCTGGTGCTTACCGACCACGACATGCCGGGCATGAACGGCGTGCGGCTGTGCAGCGAGGTGCGCCGCTTCCGCAAGTCGGAAGAGCTGGCCATCATCGGTATCTCCAGCAGCCAGGACCCCAGCATGAGCGCGCGCTTCATCAAGGCCGGCGCCGACGATTTCCTCACCAAGCCGTTCAATCACGAAGAATTCTTCTGCCGCGTCACCCGCAACATCGAGTACGTGGAAAACCTGTGCGCGCTGGCCCGCGCCGCGCGGCAGGACATGCTGACCGGCCTGCCCAACCGCCGCAGCTTTTTCGAGCGCATCCAGCACCAGCAGCAGCCGTACGCGCTGGCGATGCTGGATGTCGATCACTTCAAGCGCATCAACGACAACTACGGCCACGACGTGGGCGATCAGGCGCTGCGCTGGCTGGCCGAGCAGCTGCGCGAGACGTTCTGCCAGGAAAACATCGCCCGCTTCGGCGGCGAGGAGTTCGTGGTGCTGCTGCCGGATGCCGGCGACCCGCTGCCGATGCTGGAGGCCTTCCGCCAGCGCGTGGCCAGCGCGGTACTGACCACCAGCCACGGCGAGCTGCAGTTCACGCTCAGCATCGGCGTGGCGGGCAACCTGCCGGATGTCAGCCAGCTGCTGAAAAAAGCCGATGCCCTGCTGTACCAGGCCAAACAGGCCGGACGCAACCGGGTGTACAGCAGCTGACGCCGCCAACATCGCCAAGCACCAGGCCGCCCACGGGCGGCCTGGTGCGTTTAGTGCGGCCTTACGCCGCGCGCGCCAGCACCCAATCCAGCAGACGGGTGGGCAGCAGCCACTTCAGGTGCCAGAACAGGTGGGTGGGGAAAGTGACACGGTAACGTGCCTTCGGCCGGCGCGCGGCCAGCGCTTTTTGCACCTGCGTCAGCACCGCCGTACCCGGCAGCGTGAACGGCGCGGCGTGGCCTTCCTTCTTCAGCCGCAGCAACTGGCGCTGGTAGGACTCGCGGTGCGCACTGGCGTCGATGGCGATGTTGCGCAGGAATTTCTGCAGCGCATTGGGGCGGAAGCGGCTTTCGATCGGCCCCGGCTCGATCAGGCTGACGTGGATGCCGCTACCGGCCAGCTCCAGCCGCAGCGTGTCGCACAGCCCTTCCATCGCGTACTTGCTGGCGTTGTAGGCGCCGCGGTATTTCATCGCCGCAAAGCCCAGCACAGAGCTGTTGAACAGCACCCGCCCCTCGCCCTGTGCGCGCATCACCGGCAGCACGCTGTTCAGCAGCTCCCAGGCGCCAAACAGATTGGTTTCGAACTGCTCGCGCATCGCCTGGCGCGGCACGTCCTCCACCGCCCCCGGCTGGCCGAAACCGGCGTTATTGAACAGCGCCTCCAGCCGGCCGCCGCTGCGGGCCAGCACCGCAGCCACCGCCGCGCGGATGCTGGCGCTGTCGTCCACATCCAGCTGCAGCGCATCGGCAAAACCCTCTGCGGCCAACCTTGCCACGTCCTCGGCACGCCGTGCGGTGGCGAACACGCGCCAGCCATCGGCTTGCAGGCCGCGCGCCACGTCCAGGCCGATGCCGCTGGAGCAGCCGGTTATCAGAATATTTTTTTGCATTTATTGAACCTGTGACAGCCTGCGCTCGTCTCACAGCGCTGCATATGTAACGATATGTACATCGCTGACCGGGGTACATTCCCGAACCCGGCCGATAATAACAAAACACATTCACGCGCCTCACACTTAAGGAGTATTCCCCGACATGGAACAGGCCCTCCCATCTATCGGATCGCCTTTCTTCTACACGGTGTTTTTTGTCGCCGTTTTCATCATGGTGGTGATCGACATGCTGGCGCTGAAGCAGAGCGGCTCGCACAAGGTGTCGATCAAGGAAGCCGCCGGCTGGTCCGTGGTGTGGGTCAGCGTGGCCTGTGCCTTTGGCGGCTGGCTATGGTGGACGCTGGCGAACGACCCGGCTTATGGCGAAGCGGTCGCCAACCAGAAAACCCTGGAGTTCTTCACCGGCTACGTGATCGAAAAATCGCTGGCGGTGGACAATATCTTCGTGTTCCTGATGATCTTCGGCTTCTTCAAGGTGCCGGTGGAATACCAGCGCCGCGTGCTGCTGTACGGCGTGTTCGGCGCCATCGTGCTGCGCACGGTGATGGTGTTCCTCGGTGCGGCACTGGTGCAGGAGTTCAGCTGGATCCTGTATGTGTTCGGCGCCTTCCTGCTGTTTACCGGCCTGAAGATGATGCTGCCGGAGAAGGAAGAAGAGCAGGACCTTACCAACAACGGCCTGCTCAAGTTCCTGCGCCGCCACATCCGCATGAGCAACGACTACCACGGCGAAGCGTTCTTCGTAATCAAGGACGGCCTGCGCTACGCCACGCCGATGTTCCTGGTGCTGGTGATGGTGGAGCTGTCGGACGTGGTGTTCGCGGTGGACAGCATTCCGGCCATCTTCGCGGTGACCATGGACCCGTTCATCGTGCTGACCTCCAACATCTTCGCCATCCTCGGCCTGCGCGCGATGTTCTTCCTGCTGGCCGACGTGGCCGACCGCTTCCACCTGCTGCGCTACGGCCTGGCCATCGTGCTGTCGTTCATCGGCCTGAAGCTGTTACTGCTGCAGGTATTGCACGTGCCGATCATGCTGTCGCTGGGCGTGGTGTTCGCGGTGATCGGCGGTTCGGTCATTGCCTCGCTGCTGTTCCCGAAAAAGACGCACTAAACCAGCCGCACCGTCCCTTCCCACCCCGCTGCAGACAGCCTGCCAGCGGGGTTTTTCATCTGCTGCAGCGCGATATGGCGGCTTTGTTACGCAGCGTAAAAACGCCTACAATGGCGGCCAACTTGCCATTCACTTACCGAAAGCCCCGCGATGGCCAAACCGACCAAAGCGCAAGCCAGCTTCGAAACCGCGCTGGCCCAGCTGGAAGACATCATCCGGGCGATGGAAAGCGGCGACATGCCGCTGGACAACGCCCTCACCTCGTACAAGCAAGGCATGGAGCTGATCAAGTTCTGCCAAAGCAAACTGGCGGATGCCGAACAACAACTGCGCGTGCTGGAGAACGACGAACTCAAGCCGCTGGATCTCGCCGATGGCCAATGACACTTTTACCGGCTGGATGACCGCCAGCCAGCAAGCCGTGGAAACGGCGCTGGAAACCCTGCTGCCGGACGCCAGCCGTGCGCCGCACGTGCTGCACGAGGCGATGCGCTACAGCACGCTGCAGGGCGGCAAGCGCGTGCGCCCGCTGCTGGCCATTGCCGCCGCCGAACTGGTGGATGCCGATGCGGCCAACGTGGCGCGCGTGGCCTGTGCCGTGGAGATGATCCACGCCTACTCGCTGGTGCATGACGACATGCCGTGCATGGACGACGACGTGCTGCGCCGCGGCAAGCCGACCTGCCACGTGCAGTTCGACGAGGCCACCGCGCTGCTGGTGGGCGATGCGCTGCAGACACTGGCGTTCGAGCTGGTGGCCAGCCCGCTGCCGGGCGTGGCCGCCGCGCAGCAGCTGGCGATGGTCAAGCTGCTGGCGCAGGCGTCCGGCCACGCCGGCATGGCCGGTGGCCAGGCCATCGATCTGGCCAGCGTCGGCAAGCCGCTGTCGCAGCCGGAACTGGAATTCATGCACCTGATGAAGACCGGCGCGCTGATCCGCGCCTCGGTGCTGCTGGGTGCGCTGTGCGGCCAACCTCTGGATGCGGCGCAGACCGAGGCGCTGGACCACTTCGCCAAGCGCATGGGCCTGGCGTTCCAGGTGGTGGACGACGTGCTGGACGTGGAGGCCGACACCGCCACGCTGGGCAAGACCGCCGGCAAGGATGCCGCCAACGACAAACCGACCTATGTCAGTCTGATGGGCCTGGGCGAGGCCAAGAGCTACGCCCGCGACCTGTACGACGACGCGCTGGCGGCGCTGGCGCCGTTCGGCAGCAAGGCCGCGCGCCTGCAACAGCTGGCCGAGTACATCGTCGCCCGCTCGTTCTGATCACCACAAAAAAACCAACATGACAACATTGCTCGACACCATACAGAGTCCGGCCGACCTGAGAAAACTCGGCCGCCAGGAGCTGCCGCAACTGGCACAGGAGCTGCGCGAATTCCTGGTGGAGTCGGTCAGCAAGACCGGCGGCCACTTCGCCTCCAACCTCGGCAGCATCGAGCTGACCATCGCGCTGCACTACGTGTTCAACACCCCGGACGACCGCCTGGTGTGGGACGTGGGGCACCAGACTTATCCGCACAAGATCCTCACCGGCCGCAAGGAGCAGATGTCCACCATGCGCCAGCTGGGCGGGCTGGCCGGCTTTCCCAAGCGCGGCGAGTCGGAATACGACACCTTCGGCGTCGGCCACTCCTCCACCTCCATCGGTGCCGCGCTGGGCATGGCGGTAGCCGCCAAGGCGCAGGGGCTGGCGCGCAAGTGCGTGGCCATCATCGGTGACGGCGCGATGACCGCCGGCCAGGCGTTCGAAGCGCTGAACAACGCCGGCGCGATGGACACCGACCTGCTGGTGATCCTCAACGACAACGACATGTCGATCTCGCCCAACGTCGGCGCGCTGAACAACTACCTGGCCAAGCTGATGTCCGGCCGCTTCTACGCGGCGATGAAACAGGGCAGCAACAAGGTGCTGGGCATCGCCCCGCCGCTGCGCGAGATCGCCAGCAAGATGGAAGAGCACGTCAAGGGCTTCTTCACCCCCGGCACGCTGTTCGAGGAGTTCGGCTTCAACTACATCGGCCCGATCGACGGCCACGATGTCGACGTGCTGGTGGACACGCTGAAGAACATCAAGAGCCTGTCCGGCCCGCAGTTCCTGCACATCGTCACCAAGAAGGGCCAGGGCTACAAGCTGGCCGAGAACGACCCGGTGAAGTACCACGGCGTCACCAAGTTCGACCCGGCCAACGGCCTGGCCGCCGGCAAGAGCGGCGGCGGCAAGCCGCAGTACACGCAGATCTTCGGCGACTGGCTGTGCGACATGGCCAAGCAGGATAAGCGGCTGGTGGCCATCACCCCGGCGATGCGCGAAGGCTCCGGCATGGTGCGCTTCGAGCAGGAGCACCCGGAGCGCTACTTCGACGTGGCGATTGCCGAGCAGCACGCGGTGACCTTTGCCGCCGGCATGGCCTGTGACGGCATGAAGCCGGTGGTGGCGATCTACTCCACCTTCCTGCAGCGCGGCTACGACCAGCTGATCCACGACGTGGCGATCCAGAACCTGCCGGTGGTGTTCGCCATCGACCGCGCCGGCCTGGTGGGCGCCGACGGCCCCACCCATGCCGGCGCCTTCGACCTGTCCTTCCTGCGCTGCATTCCGAACATGACGGTGATGGCGCCGTCGGACGAAAACGAATGCCGGCAGATGCTGTACACCGCCTTCAGCCTCGACACCCCGAGCGCGGTGCGCTACCCGCGCGGCACCGGCCCGGGCGCAGCCATCGTGCCGGAAATGTCGGCCATGCCGATCGGCAAGGGCCATATCCGCCGCCAGGGCGAAGGCAAGGTGGCGATTCTGGCGTTTGGCAGCATGGTGACCCCGGCACTGACCGCCGCCGCGCAGTTCGACGCCACGGTGGCCGACATGCGCTTCGTCAAGCCGCTGGATGCGGAGCTGGTCAAGCAGCTGGCCGCCAGCCACGAACTGCTGGTAACGGTGGAGGAAAACGTGATCATGGGCGGCGCCGGCAGCGCCTGCCTGGAAACGTTGGCCGCAGCCGGCCTCGCCTGCCAGACATTGCAATTGGGCCTGCCGGACGATTATGTTGAACATGGCGACCCGGCACTGCTGCTGGCCGGCTGTGGCCTGGACGCGGACGGCATCGCCCGCAGCATCGCCGCGCGCCTGGCCGGCAACTGACCCGCCCCGCCGGTGAGCAGCGGCCAGCAGCGTCAAGCTGCTGGCCGTTTTGCCATTTATCCCCGGAGAACAACAATATGCAATGGGATCTCTCCGCCTGGCTGCAGCTGGCCGGCACGCCGTACCAGAGCCTGCCGGCGCTGCTGTCCAGCCTGGGCGTCGGCCTGCTGATCGGCGTGGAACGCGAGCGCAAGCACCACGCGCTGGCCGGCATCCGCACCTTTCCGCTGGTTTGCCTGCTGGGCACCCTGCTGGCGATGCTGTCCCCGGCGCCGGACAGCGGCTGGCTGCTGGCCGCCGGCCTCTTGAGCATCGCCGGGCTGGGCTTCCTGCCGCTGGGCGCGCGCAGCGGCGACGAGCCCAACGAGCCGCGCACCACCACGGTGATCGCGCTGCTGGTGGCCTACACCCTGGGCGCGATGATCGGCCTCGGCAACACCGAGCTGGCGGTGGCGCTGGGGGTGATCACCACCGGCCTGCTGTACCTGAAGCCGGAATTGAGCAACTTCACCCACCACCTGGCGCGCCACGACCTGCTGTCGCTGCTGCAGTTTGCCGCGCTGACCTTCATCATCCTGCCGCTGCTGCCCAACCAGGGCTTCGGCCCCTACGCCGCCTTCAACCCACACCGCGTCTGGCTGCTGGTGGTGCTGATCGTCGGCGTCGGCCTGGCCGGCTATATGGCGGTGCGCATGCTGGGCGAGAAGGTCGGCGCGCCGCTGCTGGGCTTCATGGGCGGGCTGGTATCCACCACCGCCACCAGCCTGGTGTATGCGCGCGAGGCCGCCAGCAACCCCGGCTCGCAGCAGCTGGCGACGCGGGTGATCCTGCTGGCCAATATGGTGCTGTTCCTGCGCCTGCAGCTGCTGACGCTGGCCATTGCGCCGCAGGCCGCGCGCGGCATGTTGCAGATCATGCTGCCGGGCATGGCGCTGGGCCTGTTGTCCATTTTCATCGGCAGCCGCCGCGGCCAGGCGCAGGACGGCGCGCCGGAGCTGGAGCTGAACA
The DNA here is from genome assembly GCF_042648525.1 of Vogesella facilis. Taxonomy (NCBI): domain Bacteria; kingdom Pseudomonadati; phylum Pseudomonadota; class Betaproteobacteria; order Neisseriales; family Chromobacteriaceae; genus Vogesella; species Vogesella facilis. The sequence goes on along the minus strand of NZ_JBHRXN010000031.1, from coordinate 348,103 downwards.
ACCCGGCACAGCTGCGCATCGCGCTGGGCTTTGCCGCGCTGTTTGCGGTGGTGATGCTGTGTTCGGCGTGGCTGAAAGACCTGTTTGGTGACAGCGGCCTGTACATGGTGGCGCTGGTTTCCGGCATCAACGACGTGGACGCCATCTCGCTGACGGTGCTGGAGCTGTTCAGCAAACAGCTGCTGCCGCTACAGCCGCTGCTGGTCACCGTCGCCATCGCGGTGCTGATCAACACCGTGTTCAAGTTCGGCCTGATCTTCAGCATCGGCGGCCGCACGCTGGCCATGCGCTGCCTGCCCACCTTCGGCATGGCGATGCTGGGCATGCTGGGCGGGCTGTGGTTCGCCGCGCTGCACTAGGCGTCAGCGCGCGGCCAGGCGGGCAATCAGGTCGGCGGTGTGCAGCGGCTGCTCCAGCGGAAACAGGTGGCTGCCAGGCTGGCGGTGGATGTCAGCGGCAAAGTGGCGCTGCATGAACGCCAGATCGTGCGGGCGGATGGCGCTGCCGTCGGCGGCGAGCACAAAGCTGAGCGGCACCTGCAGCTGGCCGCGCAGGAACCAGCTGTTGTGCGGCAGGGTGGCGTAGATGTCGTGTTCCACCTGCGGGCGGAACTTCAGCCGCCGCCCGCCGGCGCCGTTGTCCAGCGTACCGTGCTCGGCGTAGTCATGCAGGCAGTCTTCATCCCAGCGGGCAAACGCCGGCTTGCGGGCAAAGTAGTCGTACACCGATGCCACGCTGGCCCAGTTGTCGCGCCGGCGCAGCGTGCCGGTGCCGCCGGGGGTGATGCGCTGGATCAGCCCCAGTCGCTTGGCCAGCCAGATGACAAAGGCGCTGCGCGGCCCCAACAGCGGCGAATCCAGCACGATCAGGCGGCGAAAGCGCTGCGGCTCGCGGATCGCCGCCATGAACAGGATCGCCCCGCCCAGCGAATGCCCCACCGCCAGCACTGGCTCGCGGTAGTGCGCGTCCATATAGGCCAGCGTCTCGTCCACCAGCTGCGGCCAACAGTCGCTTACCGGGTAGGCCGGATCGTGGCCGATAGTGTCCAGATAGCCGACCTCGAAGCCATGCGTTGCCAGCCGCTGGTGCAGCTTGTGATAGATGGAGGCCGGAAAGCTGTTGGCGTGGGCAAAATGCAGTTTCATGGGCGGGCTTCGTGGCGGGATGTCTCATCATACACCAAGCAAACGCTTGGTTCAGTCTTGCCGCGCATGACGTTGGCCGCACACACTGCTAAGCTGCCGCCCGAAGACCACGCGGCAAGCCGCGCGCGCCAACAAGGCGAAAACGACGGCACCGACCGTGCTTGCGCAGCGTAAATGCACGGGCAGCAGGCACAGCCCGCGCCGCAGCACAGCCGGCTTGGCGGCGAAGCTGAACCAACGCCGCCCGCCGTGGTCACTTACCGACACCCGCAACCGCGACTACCCATGCTCCTGCCCCGTCTGTTCCGCCTGTTTTCCCTCCTGCTGCTGATGCTGGCCAGCGCCGGCAGCTGGGCACTCAACCCCGACGAGCTGCTGCCGCCGGAGCGCGCCTTCGCCGCACGGCTGGAACAGCAGGGCCAGGCGCTGCTGCTGCACCTGGACGTGGCGCAGGGCTACTACCTGTACCGCGAGCGCATCCAGCTGACGCCACAGCCGGCCGGCAGCGTAACCCTGCCGGCGCTGCCGGCCGGCGACACCAAGAACGACCCCTACTTCGGCCTCCAGCAGGTGTTCCACCAGGGCATCACGCTGACGCTGCCCATCAACGGCACGCTGCCGCCCGACTTCGCGCTGAAAACCGTGGTACAGGGCTGCGCCGACGCCGGCCTGTGCTACCCGCCGCTGACCCGCACCCTGCACGTCGGCGACGGCATGAGCAGTAATCCGTGGCTGGACAGCACGCCCGGCCAGCCGGCGGCGCCGACGCTGGCGCGCGGCAAGTTGGCCACCACACTGGCCGCCTTCTTCGCCGCCGGCCTGGCGATGGCCTTCACCGCCTGCATGTACCCGCTGCTGCCCATCGTGTCCTCGCTGATCGCCGGCCACGGCCAGCATCTGAGCAAGCGCCGCGGCTTCGGCCTGTCGCTGGCCTATGTGCAGGGCTTGGCGCTGACCTACACCGCGGTGGGCGTGGCCGCCGGGCTGACCGGCAGCCTGCTCACCGTGTGGCTGCAGCAGCCGGCGGTGATCCTGGCCGCCGCCGCGCTGATGGTGCTGTTCGCGCTGGCGATGTTCGACGTGATCAGCATCCAGCTGCCGTCCGCGCTGCAAAGCCGGCTGGCCGCCAGCTCCAATCGCCTGTCCGGCGGCCATGTCGCCACCGTGTTCGCCATGGGCGCACTGTCGGCGCTGCTGGTGGGGCCGTGCATCGCCCCGCCGCTGGCCATCGCGCTGGGCTATATCGGCCAGACCGGCGACGCGCTGCTGGGCGGTGCCGCGCTGTACGCCATGGCGCTGGGCCTCGGCCTGCCGCTGCTGCTGGTAGGCACCTTCGGCGGCCACCTGCTGCCGCGCGCCGGCCAATGGATGAACGCGGTGAAATTCGCCTTCGGCTTTGTGATGCTGGGGGTGGCGATCTGGATGGCCGGCCCCTTCCTGCCCACGCCGCTGACCATGCTGCTGTGGGGTGCACTGGCGCTGGGCATCGCCTGGCGGCTGGGGCTGCTGCGCCGCCTGCCGACCGGCGCCAGGTTGGCCGCAAGACTGGGCAAGTCGCTGGCGTTGCTGTTCGCGCTGGCCGGCCTGCTGCAGCTGCTGGGCGCCGCCACCGGCGCGCCGTCGCCGCGCCTGCCGTGGGCCGGCGTCTGGCACGGCAGCCAGCTGCCCAAGGCGGTGTTTACCCGCGTGGCCAGCAATGCCGAACTGGATGCCGCGCTGGCCCGCGCCCGCGCCGCCGGCCAGCCAGTGCTGCTGGACTTCTACGCCGACTGGTGCGTGAGCTGCATCGAGATGGAAGAAACCACATTCCGCGACCCGGCGGTGCGCCGGCGCATGGACAAGATGCTGCTGCTGCAGGCCGATGTCACCGCCAACAATGCCGAGCAGCAGGCCATGCTCAAGCGCTTCGGCCTGTACGGCCCGCCGGGCATCATGCTGTACGACCGCAGCGGCCGCCAGACACAGCAGGTGATCGGCTACCAGGATGCCGACAGCTTCGGCCGCAGCCTGGATACGGCCAACCCGAATCAGTAAAGGACAAGCATGCAAGCCATCGTTGATTTCATCCTGGAGCTGGACCGGCTCAAGGGCGTCACCCGCAAGACCCGGCCGCTGGGGCTGGACCGCCAGGAAAACTCCGCCGAGCACAGCTGGCAGATCGCCATGCTGGCCGCCTCGCTGCAACCGTACGCGCCGCAGCCGGTGGACATCCAGCACGTGATCGGCATGCTGCTGGTGCACGACATCGGCGAGATCGATACCGGCGACACCATCGTCTACGCCGAGGAAGGCTGGGAGGAACGCAAAGCGGCGGAGCTGGCGGCGGTAACGCGCATCTTCGGCCTGCTGCCGGAGGCACAGGGCGCGCGCTTTCTGGCGCTGTGGCAGGAGTTCGAGGATGGCGCCACGGCGGAAGCGCGCTTCGCCCACGCCGCCGACCGCGCCATGCCGGTGCTGCTGAACCTGGCCAACAATGGTCAGAGCTGGCGCGAGAACGGCATCAGCCACCAGCGGGTGGTACAGCGCATCGGCCCGCCGATCCGCGAGGGCTGCCCGGCACTGTGGAGCTACCTGGAGGCGCAGCTGGAGCACGCGCGGCAGCAGGGCTGGTTTGGCGCCTGACGCTCGCCTGACCAAACGCCAAGGGCTGGTGCATGGCACCGGCCCTTGTCACGTCAGCCTGCGGCCAACGTTGGCCGCAGTGATTACATCAGCTCGCCGTTGACATCACTTCGTCTTCCAGCGCGCGGGCGATCACCAGCTTCTGCACGTCCGAGGTGCCTTCGTAGATCTGCGCCACGCGCACGTCGCGGTAGATCCGCTCCAGCGGGTAGTCGGCCAGGTAGCCGTAGCCGCCCAGGGTCTGGATGGCCGCCGAGCACACCGCCTCGGCCATTTCCGAGGCCACCAGCTTGGCCATGCTGGACTCCTTCAGGCACGGCTTGCCGGCATCCTTCAGCGCCGCCGCATGCCACACCAGCTGCCGCGCCGCCTCCAGCTTCGCCGCCGCCTCGGCCAGGCGGAAGCCCACCGCCTGGTGGCGGATGATGGCCTGGCCGAAGGTGTGGCGCTCGGTGGCGTAGCGGGTGGCAAACTGCAATGCCGCGCGCGCCATGCCCAGGCACTGCGCGGCAATGCCGATGCGGCCGGATTCCAGGTTGGCCAGTGCAATGCGGTAGCCCTCGCCTTCCTTGCCCAGCAGGTGGCTGGCCGGTACGCGCACGCTGTCGAACACCACCTGACAGGTATCGGAGGCATGCTGCCCCATCTTGTCTTCCACCTTGGCCACGCTGTAACCGGCGGTGGCGGTGGGCACCAGGAAGGCGCTGATGCCCTTCTTGTGCGCCGCCGGATCGGTCACCGCGAACACGATGGCCACGTCGGCATGCTTGCCGTTGGTGATGAACTGCTTCACGCCGCTGATCACCCAGTCGTCGCCGTCGCGCACCGCGCGGGTGCGCAGTGCCGAGGCGTCGGAGCCGGCATCCGGCTCGGTGAGGCAGAAGGCGGAAATCCACTCGCCACGGGCGATCGGGCGCAGGAAGGTATCCTTCTGCCAGTCGTTGCCGAAGCACTCGATCGGGCCGCAGCCCACCGAGTTGATCACCGAGATGATGGTGGACAGCGCGCCGTCACCGGCGGCGATCTCCTCTATCACCGCGGCCAACGTCACGTAGTCGAGGCCAGCGCCGTCCCAGTCCGCCGGCACGGTAAGGCCGAAGCAGCCCAGCTCGCCCAGCCCCAGCAGCGCCTGGCGCGGAAAGAGGTGGCTCTTGTCCCATTCGGCGGCATGCGGCGCGATTTCGCGCTGCACGTAGTGGCGAACGGCGTCTACTACCAGTTCCTGTTCAGCAGTCAGCAGCATGTCGCGCTCCTTACACCAGCTCTACCGCCAGCGCGGTGGCTTCGCCGCCGCCAATGCACAGGCTGGCCACGCCGCGCTTGAGGCCGCGGGCCTGCAGTGCCGCCAGCAGCGTCACCACGATGCGTGCGCCGGAAGCGCCGATCGGGTGGCCCAGCGCGCAGGCGCCGCCGTTCACGTTCACCTTGTTGTGCGGCAGCGCCAGATCGTGCATCGCCGCCATGGTGACCACCGCGAAGGCTTCGTTGATCTCGAACAGGTCCACGTCGGCCACGTTCCAGCCGGCCTTGGCCAGCAGCTTCTGCATCGCGCCCACCGGCGCGGTGGAGAACCAGGCCGGCTCGTGCGCATGGGTGGCGTGCGCCACGATGCGCGCCAGCGGCTGCAGGCCGCGTGCCTCGGCCTCGCTCTGGCGCATCAGCACCAGCGCGGCGGCACCGTCGGAAATGGAGCTGGCATTGGCCGGGGTAACCGTGCCGTCCTTGCGGAAGGCCGGCTTGAGGGTGGGAATCTTGTCCAGGTTGGCCTTCAGCGGCTGCTCGTCGGTATCGATCAGCTCCTCGCCCTTGCGGCCAACTATCGTCACCGGCGCGATCTCACCCTTGAACGCGCCGCTGGTGATCGCTGCCTGCGCCCGGGTCAGCGAGGTGATGGCGTATTCGTCCTGCGCGCTGCGGCTGAAGCCGTACTTGTCGGCGCAGGCCTCGGCAAACACACCCATCAGCTTGCCCTTGTCGTAGGCGTCTTCCAGGCCATCCAGAAACATGTGGTCCTTGATCTCGCCATGCCCCAGGCGCAGGCCGCCGCGCGCCTTGGGCATGATGTAGGGGGCATTGCTCATGCTCTCCATGCCGCCGGCCACCATCACGCTGGCGCTGCCGGCCAGCAGCAGGTCGTGCGCCAGCATCAGCGCCTTCATGCCGGAGCCGCACATCTTGTTTACCGTGGTGGCGCCGGCGGACAATGGCAGACCGCCCTTGATCGCCGCCTGGCGCGCTGGCGCCTGGCCCTGGCCGGCCGGCAGCACGCAACCCATGATCACCTCTTCCACCGCTTCCGGCGCCAGGCCGGCACGTTCCACCGCGGCGCGGATCGCCGCCGCGCCCAGTTCGCTGGCGCTCAACGCCGACAGGCTGCCCTGAAAGCCCCCCATGGCGGTACGCGCCATGCCCACGATTACGATTGCATCTTGTTGCATTACAGCCTCCGGCGTGATGTGTACGTTTACGTTAACGTAAATCAATGCTAAAAAACAAGCCGCCTGCCCGGCGGCTGTCGCGTATCCGCGAAATATCCTGCGTTTGCTGCGCGCTCAGCCCTTACTGCGGGTGTGCAGCCACTCTTCGCACTGGCCGCGCACCTGGCCGATCTCCTTCAGCACCAGCTGCAGATCCTGCATTTGCTGCTGCAGCTGCCGCTCGCGGCGGGTGAGGATATCGATGAATTTCTTCAGCTGCGGCTCGTCGGTGTTGGCCGCATCGTACAGCTCGAACAGCTCGCGGATCTCCTGCAGCGACAGGCCGATGCGCTTGCCGCGCAGCGTCAGCATCAGCCGCACGCGGTCGCGCTTGGTATAGATGCGGCGCTGCCCTTCCCGCGCCGGGGACAACAACCCTTCCGCCTCGTAGAAACGGATGGCGCGGGTGGTAACGTCGAACTCCTGTGCCAGTTCGGAAATGCTGAAGGTGCGGTCAGCAGCTACGTTCACGACTACTCCTGAAAAACGGTGCGACAAGCACTTTGGTACGTGGCCGGCAAATGCGGAATCACGGAATTGTAATACGTGGCCGCGTTTACGGCATCCGGCATATCCCGTAGCACGAACCCGCCGCGGCGCGACACTGGCCGCGGCGATGTCGTGCAGGTTTTTTCATTATAGTTGACGTTTACGTAAACTAGAATTAATTTTGCCAGCAGATTTCAGCGGAGGACGCGACATGAGCATGACCAGCATCGGCGTGGTTGGCGCCGGCACCATGGGCAACGGCATTGCCCAGGTATTCGCCCAGGCGGGCTTCAACGTGATCATGGCCGACGTCGGCCAGCAGGCGCTGGACCGCGGCCTGGCCAGCATCAGTAACAGCCTGAGCCGGCTGGTGAAGAAGGGTCAGTTCAACGACAACGAGGCGGTGGCCACGTTGTCGCGCATCCGCGGCAGCGCCATGCTCAGCGAGCTGGCCGACTGCCAGCTGGTGGTGGAAGCCGCCACCGAGAACGCCACCATCAAGGAAAAAATCTTCCGCGAGCTGGCCGGCATCGTCTCCGCCGACTGCATCCTGGCCAGCAACACCTCGTCGATCTCGCTGACCACCATCGCCGCCTGGGTGAAGCAGCCGGAACGGGTGATCGGCATGCACTTCATGAACCCGGTGCCGGTGATGCAGCTGGTGGAAATCATCCGCGCGCTGCAGACCAGCGACGCCACCCACGCCGCCATTCACGAACTCAGCCTGCAGCTGGGCAAGACGCCGGTCACGGTGAAGGACGGCCCCGGCTTCGTCTCCAACCGCGTACTGATGCCGATGATCAACGAGGCCGCCTTCGTGCTGTACGAGAACCTGGCCAGCGCCGAGGACATCGACACCGTGCTGAAGCTGGGCATGAACCACCCCATCGGCCCGCTGGCGCTGGCCGACCTGATCGGCCTGGACACCTGCCTATCGATCATGGACATCCTGTACCGCGAGTTCCGCGACTCCAAGTACCGCGCCTGCCCGCTGCTGGTGCAGCTGGTGGCCGCCGGCCACCTGGGGCGCAAGAGCGGCCAGGGCTTCTACCGCTACTGATGGCGGAATGATTCGCCGGGCGGCGAATCCAACATCACGACACAGGCGCGCCCTGCCGGGCACAGCTCGGCCGGCCTGCCCCACTCTCGACCACGCGCCCGCCGGTGCCGGCGCGTGGTCAAAACTCTCGGCGCGCGCGGCGCGCCAGCCGGAAGGAGCAACACCATGTCTCAGCTTCCCACCGTCAAGCTGCTGATCGGCGGCGAGTTCGTCGAATCCCGCAGCAGCGAATGGCGCGAGGTGATCAACCCCGCCAGCCAGCAGGTGCTGGCCCGCGTGCCGATGGCCACCGCGGACGAAGTGGCCGCCGCGGTAGCCGCCGCCAGCCGCGCCTTCCAGAGCTGGAAGAAAACCCCGATCGGCGCCCGCGCCCGCATCTTCCTCAAGTACCAGCAGCTGATCCGCGCCCACATGCAGGAGCTGGCCGCCATCCTCACCGCCGAGCAGGGCAAGACCCTGGCCGATGCCGAGGGCGACATCTTCCGCGGCCTGGAGGTGGTGGAGCATGCGGCCAACATCGGCACCCTGCAGATGGGCGAATTCGCCGAAAACGTGGCCGGCGGCGTGGACACCTACACCCTGCAGCAGCCGCTGGGCGTGTGCGCCGGCATCACCCCATTCAACTTCCCGGCCATGATCCCGCTGTGGATGTTCCCGATGGCCATCGCCACCGGCAACACCTTCGTGCTCAAGCCGTCGGAACAGGACCCGATGGTGACCATGCGCCTGGTGGAACTGGCGCTGGAAGCCGGCGTGCCGCCCGGCGTGCTCAACGTGGTGCACGGCGGCGCCAGCGTGGTGGACGCCATCTGCGACCACCCGGACATCAAGGCGGTGTCCTTCGTCGGCTCCACCCGCGTCGGCACCCACGTCTACAACCGCGCCAGCCAGAACGGCAAGCGCGTGCAGTGCATGATGGGCGCCAAGAACCACGCCATCGTGCTGCCGGACGCCAACAAGGACCAGGCGCTGAACCAGCTGGCAGGCGCAGCCTTCGGCGCCGCCGGCCAGCGCTGCATGGCGCTGAGCGTGGCGGTGCTGGTGGGCGAGGCGCAGCAGTGGATACCCGAACTGGTGGCACGCGCCAGGAACCTGAGCGTGGGCGCCGGCAAGGACAACCCGGACCTGGGGCCGCTGATCAGCCATGCCGCGCGCGAACGCGTGGCCGGCCTGATCGCCAAGGGCGCCGCCGAGGGCGCCAAGCTGGAGCTGGACGGCCGCCACGTGCACGTGGCCGGCTACGAGCAGGGCAACTTCGTCGGCCCCACCATCTTCAGCGGCGTGAAGCCGGGCATGAGCATCTACCAGCAGGAAGTATTCGGCCCGGTGCTGTGCCTGCTGGCCGCCGACAACCTGGATGAAGCCATCGACATCATCAACGCCAACCCCAACGGCAACGGCACCGCCATCTTCACCCAGAGCGGCGCCGCGGCACGCAAGTTCCAGGAGGAAATCGACGTCGGCCAGGTGGGCATCAACGTGCCGATTCCGGTGCCGGTGCCGTTGTTCTCCTTCACCGGCTCGCGCGGCAGCAAGCTGGGCGACCTGGGGCCGTACGGCAAGCAGGTGGTGCAGTTCTATACCCAGACCAAGACCGTCACCAGCCGCTGGTTCGACGACGAGGCCAGCAGCGGCAAGGTGCACACCACCATCGCACTGCGCTAGGCACCGGAAAGGACATCGCATGGATTTTGCCCTCAGCGACGACCAAATCGCCTTTCGTGACAGCGCGCGCAGCTTCGCCCAGCACGAGCTGGCACCGCATGCCGCACGCTGGGACGAAGAGGAGATCTTCCCGCTCGACACCCTGCGCCGCGCCGGCGAGATGGGCTTTTGCGGCCTGTACACGCCGGAGCAGTACGGCGGCCTGGGCCTCTCCCGGCTGGATGCCGCCATCGTGTTCGAGGAGCTGGCCGCCGGCTGCACCTCCACCACCGCCTACCTCACCATCCACAATATGGTGAGCTGGATGGTGGGCAGCTTCGCCCGCCCGGAAGTGGCCGCCGCATGGGCACCGCGGCTGGCCAGTGGCGAGCTGCTGGGCAGCTACTGCCTGACCGAGCCCGGCGCCGGCTCCGACGCCGCCTCGCTGCGCACCCGCGCCGAGCGCCAGGGCGACAGCTATGTGCTGAACGGCAGCAAGGCCTTCATCTCCGGCGCCGGCAGTAGCAATGTGCTGGTGGTGATGGCGCGCACCGGCGGGCCGGGGCCGAAGGGCATCTCCGCGCTGCTGGTGCCGGCCGACACCCCCGGCATCCACTACGGCAAGAAGGAAAAAAAGATGGGCTGGAACAGCCAGCCCACCCGCACCATCACCTTCGACAATGTAACCGTGCCTGCGGCCAACCTGCTGGGCGCGGAAGGCCAGGGCTTTGCGCTGGCGATGAAGGGGCTGGACGGCGGCCGCATCAATATCGCCACCTGCTCGGTGGGCACCGCGCAGGCCGCGCTGGAGGCCGCCACCCGCCACGTGCAGCAGCGCCAGCAATTCGGCCAGCCGCTGGCCGAGTTCCAGAGCGTGCAGTTCCGCCTGGCCGACATGGCCACCGAGCTGATCGCCGCGCGGCAGCTGGTAAGGTTGGCCGCATGGCAGCTGGATAATGCCAGCCCGGATGCCAGCAGCTACTGCGCCATGGCCAAGCGCTTTGCCACCGATGCCGGCTTCAAGGTGGTGAACGAGGCGCTGCAGCTGTTCGGCGGCTACGGCTACATCAAGGAATACCCGCTGGAGCGCTACCTGCGCGACAACCGCGTGCACCAGATTCTGGAAGGCACCAACGAAATCATGCGCGTGATCATCGCCCGCCGCCTGCTGCAGGACGGCGCGCTGGATACGCTGCGCTGACGACTTCCCTGCCCTAACAACAGGAAACCACCATGCACTACGCCAATCTGCAGGTCGAAAAAATCGGCCACACCGCCCTCGTCACCATCGCCAACCCGCCGGCCAACACCTGGACCTACGACAGCCTGCAGGCGCTGAAGCGCCTGGTGGCCGACCTGAACGCCGACCGTGACATCTACGCGCTGGTGATTACCGGCGACGGCGAGAAGTTCTTCTCCGCCGGCGCCGATCTCAAGCTGTTTGCCGACGGCGACAAGGGCGTGGCCGCCAGCATGACCATCCTGTTCGGCGAGGCGTTCGAGACGCTGGCCGCCTTCCGTGGCGTCAGCATCGCCGCCATCAACGGCTACGCCATGGGCGGCGGGCTGGAGTGCGCGCTGGCCTGCGACATCCGCATCGCCGAGGAACAGGCGCAGATGGCGCTGCCGGAAGCCGCCGTGGGCCTGCTGCCCTGCGCCGGCGGCACGCAGCTGCTGCCGTGGCTGGTGGGCGAAGGCTGGGCCAAGCGCATGATCCTGTGCGGCGAGCGGGTGGATGCCGCCACCGCGCTGCGCATCGGCCTGGTAGAAGAAGTGGTGGCCCGTGGCAGCGCGCGCGACACGGCGCTGGCGCTGGCGGAAAAGGTTGGCCGCCAGTCGCCGTGCTCGGTCAGCGCCTGCAAGACGCTGGTGCAGCGCGCGCGCCATGCGCCGCCTGCGGCCAACCTGATTCACGAGCGCGAGCTGTTCATCAAGCTGTTCGACACCCAGGACCAGCGCGAAGGCGTGCAGGCGTTTCTGGAAAAACGCGCGCCGCAGTGGCAGAACCGCTAAACCGGGCTTAGCCACGACAATCGCGCCGCCAGCGCCGCCCGGCACGGCTTGCTTTTGCCGGGCAGCCCGGCTGGCACGCCGGCGGCGACCAAGCCACGGCCGGCCATCACCAAAGGGAACCCCATGAACGACGCGGTACTGTTTGACGAAATCGCCACCGCCGACGGCCGGCGCATCGGCGTGGCACTGCTCAACGCCGAGAAATCGCTGAACGCGCTGAATCTGGAGATGATCCGCCTGCTGGATGCGCGGCTGTCGATCTGGGACCGCGACGACGGCATCGTGGCGGTGCTGCTGCGCGGCAGCGGCGACAAGGCGTTCTGCGCCGGCGGCGACGTGCGCGCCATGCGCGAGGCGATCCTGGCCGACGACAGCTACCCCAACGCCTTTGCCAGCGATTTCTTTGCCCGCGAATACACGCTGGACCACCGCATCCACTGCTATCGCAAGCCGCTGCTGGTGTGGGGCAACGGCATCGTGATGGGCGGCGGCCTGGGGCTGATGGCCGGCGCCAGCCACCGCGTGGCCACCGCCAGCACCCGCATCGCCATGCCGGAAATCACCATCGGACTGTACCCGGACGTGGGCGGCAGCTGGTTCCTGCAGCGCATGCCGGCGCGCAGCGGCCTGTTTCTCGGCCTGACCGGCGCGCCGCTGAACGCGCGCGACGCGCTGCTGGCCAATCTGGCCGACCACATCCTGCCGCAAGCCGGCTGGCCGCTGCTGCTGGACTTGCTGCAACAGGCCGCCTGGCAGGCGGCGCCTGCGGCCAACCATGAGCTGCTCACCGCCCTCTTGGGCGAACTGGAGGCCGGCAACGGCGACGCGCTGCCGGACGGCAACCTGGCGCGCAATCTGCCGGCCATCCATGCGCTGCTGAACAAGGGCTCGCTGGCCGCCTTCGACTACGCACTGCGCCACGGCAGCTTCGGCGACCCGTGGCTGGCGGCGGCGGCGCAGAGCTATCACGCCGGCTGCCCGGCCAGTGCTGCGCTGATCTGGGAAACCTTCCACCGCGCCCGCCACCTGTCGCTGGCCGAGGTGTTCCGCCTGGAGCTGGTGCTGTCGGTGAACTTCTGCGCCGCACCGGACTTCCGCGAAGGGGTGCGCGCGCTGCTGGTGGACAAGGACAGGCAGCCGCGCTGGGCGCATCCCACCCTCGCCAGCGTGGACGACGGCTACGTGGCGCAACATTTCGCCTCACCATGGCGGCCGCAGGATCATCCATTGGCTACGCTATAAGTGCCAGACCCTCCCGGCGCCGGCGGCAGGCAGCGCCGACGCCGGGATTCCCCACCGCAAGGAGCCGCATCATGCAACACATCGCTTTCATTGGCCTGGGCAATATGGGCGGCCCGATGGCCATCAACCTGGTGAAGGCCGGCTACGCCGTGCGCGGCTTCGACCTGGCCGCCGAGGCGCTGGGCCACTTCGCCGCTCACGGCGGCGTCACCGCCCGTAGCGTGGCCGAGGCGGTCGCCGGCGCCGACACCATCATTTCCATGCTGCCGGCCGGCAAGCATGTCGCCGCGCTGTACCTGGGCGAGGAAGGGCTGTTCGCCGCGCTGCCGCAGGGCACGCTGGTGATCGACTGCAGCACCATCGACGCGCAGACCGCGCGCGAGGTTGGCCGCGTGGCCGAACACAGCGGGCTGTGCTTCATCGACGCCCCGGTTTCCGGCGGCACCGCCGGCGCCGCCGCCGGCAGCCTCACCTTCATGGTGGGCGGCGATGCGGCCAACGTTGACGCCGCGCGGCCGCTGCTGGCGGCCATGGGCAAGCGCGTGTTCCACGCCGGCGACGCCGGTGCCGGGCAGATCGCCAAGGCCTGCAACAATATGCTGCTGGGCATCCTGATGGCCGGCACCGCCGAGGCGCTGGCCATGGGGGTGAAGAACGGGCTGGACCCGGCGGTGCTGTCGGAGATCATGGCCAGCAGCTCCGGCCGCAACTGGGCGCTGGAGCTGTACAACCCGTGGCCGGGGGTGATGGACAATGTGCCGGCCAGCCACGGCTACCAGGGTGGTTTCATGTCCGAGCTGATGCTGAAAGACCTGGGCCTGGCCGAGGAAATGGCGCTACACAGCCATGCGGCCAACCCGCTGGGCGCACTGGCGCGCAGCCTGTACGAACAGCACGTGGCCGCCGGCAACGGCAAGCTGGATTTTTCCAGCATCGTGCAGCAGTTCCGGCGCTGAGCCGTGCAGAATGGAGGCCCGGCACTGCCGGGCACTGCGCCAAGCCGTGCTGAATCAGCTCTGCCGCACATGGCGGACCATGCACAAGCGTTCATCGGGCGCGTCAAAGCAACCGCCCGCTTAGCCTGCACCCGCAGTGCGCGCCCCGTCCCTGCCGCCTGGGGCCGGGCGGTGTAAACCGCCTGTGCTGTGATGCCAAGATGCATTCACACGCTAAAAACAAGGCATCACCGTCAAGCGACGGCCCGAGTGATGGCAGGCACACCTCGCCCCGGTGCCGGATAGTCGGCGCAAGCAGCAGGCCTGCCGAAGCCAAGCGTGGCCCACCCAATTTAGCCTGGGAGATATCGTCAGATGGCAAACCCGCTTTTCTTCTCCAGTCTGATGATGGCAACCGGGGTCGGCATCCCGGTCATGGCGGCGTTGAGCGGCACCCTGGGCGCCCGGTACGGCAGCACCGGGTTGGCCGCAACCGTGCTGTTTGCGGTAGCGCTGCTGGTTGCCGTGGCCTATCTGTTCGCGGTCGAGGGCGGCCTGAAACCGTTGCCCCAAACTGCCCTGCCGTTCTATTTCTACCTGGGCGGCTTGTTCGTGGCCTTTTACGTGCTCAGCGTCACCTGGGTGGCGCCGAAGTTCGGCGTCGGCAATGCCGTCGCCTTTGTGCTGCTGGGGCAGCTCGTCTCCATGGCGGCGATAGACCAGTTCGGACTACTGGGTGCTCCCACGCATGCCATCACCCCGCAACGGGCCATCGGGCTCGTGCTGATGGCCGTGGGGGTGTTTCTGGCGGTACGCCGCGGCTAACAACGCTGCGGTCGCTAGAACAGCGGAAATACCGCGCATTGCAGCCGATCTACCGCTACAGCAACGATTAGCGTGACCGCTACGCCAGCATGGCGATGCTTGGTCCGTCGCACAGGAGCGCCAGCATGAGCATTGAACTCGATCACCTCATGGTGCCGGCACTCGATCAGCGGGCAGCAGCCAGGCTGCTCGGTACGCTGCTCGGCGTGCCCTGGGCCGAGTCGGGGCTGGGGCCGTTTTCGCCGGTTTACGTCAGCGACCACCTCACGCTCGACTTCATCGACGACACGGCGCCACTGCCAGTCAACCACTACTGTTTCCGCGTCAGCGAGGCGGAGTTCGACCAGATCCTGGCGCGGATCAGGCAAGCGGGTATCAAGTTCCGCAGTGCCGTGCACGGTGGCGACGATATGCAGGTAAGCCACGCCTTCGGCGGCCGGCTGGTGTACTGGAGCGAGCCCGACGGCCATGCCTGGGAAATGCTCACCGTCAGCTACGCCCGGCCCCCCGACGCGTGACAGGCGGCCCAGCGCCGGCAGCGATGCCCGGCCGCGCCATTTGCGCCCCGCCCCCGCCAGCACCACTCACTCCGGCGCAGCACTATCGCAAGCATCAACAAAAGCACCACAATCAACGCAGTTTTCACAGCACTGCCGGCGCAATCGGAGTACACTAGCGGTTCGCGCTCTTGCCAATCAGCGCGATCTCCTCTTGGCCCTTGGCTTCCTGCCGGGCCCACCTCGACAAACAGAACTAATGTCTACCCGGATTGGTATTGTCTTACGCAATGGGCGGACATCTGATTGCAAACTACTACATGTCAGAATCGAATTTTGCCGCACTGGGCCTTGCTGAGCCCATTCTGCGTGCCGTAGCCGATACCGGCTACACCCAGCCTACCCCGATCCAGGCGCAGGCCATTCCACAAGTATTGCAAGGAGGCGACCTGCTGGCCGCAGCCCAGACCGGCACCGGCAAGACCGCAGGCTTCACCCTGCCGCTGCTGAACCGCCTGATGGACCAGCCGTCCAAGCAAAAGGGCCGCCCGCGTGCCCTGGTACTGACCCCGACGCGCGAACTGGCCGCCCAGGTGGAAGAATCGGTCCGCGAATACGGCAAGTATCTGCCGCTGAAATCCATGGTGATGTTCGGCGGCGTCGGCATCAACCCGCAGATTTCCGCACTGAAGAAGCCGGTGGACATCCTGGTAGCCACCCCAGGCCGCCTGCTGGATCATGCCGGCCAGAAGACCGTGGATCTGTCCGGCGTGGAAATCCTGGTATTGGACGAAGCCGACCGCATGCTGGACATGGGCTTCATCCACGACATCAAGAAAGTGCTGGCCCTGCTGCCGGCACAGCGCCAGAACCTGCTGTTCTCGGCCACCTTCTCCGATGACATCAAGAAATTGGCCGACAAGCTGCTGAACCAGCCCAAGCTGGTGGAAGTGGCGCGCCCGAACCAGACCAATGCGCAGATCAACCAGAAAGTGCATCTGGTCGACCGCGACCGCAAAACCGAGCTGCTGATCGAAATGATCAAGGCCGGCGACTGGCATCAGGTGCTGGTGTTCACCCGTACCAAGCACGGCGCCAACCGCCTGGCGGAAAAGCTGGAAAAAGCCGGCATCGCCGCGATGGCCATTCACGGCAACAAGAGCCAGGGTGCCCGCACCAAGGCACTGGCCGGCTTCAAGGACGGCAGCCTGCCGGTACTGGTCGCCACCGATATCGCCGCCCGCGGCCTGGATATCGAAGAGCTGCCACACGTGGTCAACTACGAGCTGCCCAACGTGTCGGAAGACTACGTGCACCGCATCGGCCGTACCGGCCGCGCCGGCTGCACCGGCGAGGCGATCTCGCTGGTCTGCGTCGACGAACTGGGCTTCCTGCGCGACATCGAGAAGCTGACCAAGCAATCCATCGAGCGCTTTGCCCTGCCGGGCTTCGAAGCCGACCCGAATGCCGAGCCGCAAGCCATCGAAATCGGCCTCGGCCGCTACATCCACGGCGCGCTGACGCCCACCACCGCGCCGAAAGGTGCCAAGGGCGACAGCCGTGGCCGCGGCGGCCAGCAGCGTCGTCAAGCGCAGCCGGCACGCGCCAAGCCCGCCGGCGACAAACCGGCTGCCGATGCCGGCCGCGACAAGCCGCGCCAGCCGCAGGCCAAGCGCCCGCCGAAACAGGGCGATGGTGCCCCGCGCCAGCAACAGCCGGCCCGCGGCGATCGCCAGGGGCAGAACCAAGGCCAGGGTCAGAACAATGGCCAAGCGCGCCGCCAGGACAAGCGCAAGGTGGCACCGGGCATGGACGAGCCGAACGGCAATGTGTTCTATGACAATGGCCCGCGCCAGCCTAGCCTGACCATGCACGAGCTGAGCCAGGGTCTGATCCCGGGCAAGCAGCCGCGCCAGTACAACGGCAACCCCGCGCAGCAACCGTCGGCATCCCGCGGCCACGGCGGCCCGCGTCAAGGCCAAGGCCAGGGCGGCAAGCCGCGCCAGCAGCAGGCGGCACTGTTCAACGCCCCCAAGCGCAAGCCTTAAGCGACACGCAGCATGCGGCCAACCTTGGCCGCGATGCGAAAAAACCGGCCCATCACACGATGGCCGGTTTTTTTATGAGTCCGCCACATTGACCGCCCACGACAATAGTTGCCGTCGCATCAGAACCGGCCTACCGCCGGCGCAGCGCTCGCTACCGCACCGGCTACTCGACTCGACCACAGCACGAGGCGACAGGCCAAGCAAGCAGCACACAAGCGCTAGCGGATCTCAACCCCTGGCCTGCACCTGATAACCCATGCCCTGCAGCGCCGTCTGCCATTCCGCCAGCGCCATCGCCACCAGCGCCGGCTGACCACTAAAGCTGAATTCGATGTGCGGCTGCGGAATGGCCTCGCTGCCGAAGCTGGGCAGGCTGGAAAAGCGCAGCGTCGGGTAGCGGGCGACAAACTCCTGCATCAGGCTGATCAGATCGCCTTCGCGCGCTTCCAGCGCAATGCAGCCCTGCTCCACGTCCGGCGCATCACTGAACAGCTGGCGGTAATGCGTGTCCAGCACCCATTCCACCATCGGCCATGCCATGCTGGGAAAACCGGGCACGAAGTGCACATCGCGGCAACTGAAGCCCGGAATCTGGTTTACCGGGTTGGGAATGATGCTGGCCGAGGCCGGAAACGCCCCCATATTGATGCGGTGCGGGTAAGCATCGGCACCAAAACGCCCCTCGATCAGCTGCCTCGCCTGCGGGTGCACGGTCAGCAGCTCGCCCAGCGCCCGCGCGGCACAGCCGCGGGTGTGGTCGTCCGGGGTGGCACCAATGCCGCCGAAGCTGAACACCAGGTCGCCGCTGTCGAACGCCCGCCCAAGCGCCGCCTCGATGCGCTGCGGATCGTCGCCAAGATACTCCGCCCACGCCAGTTTCATGCCGCGGGCAGCCAGGATGCGGATCAGCGCCGCCATGTGTTTGTCCTGGCGCTTGCCGGAAAGCAGCTCGTCGCCAATGATCAGTGCACCCGTTTTCATACTATTCATCCTGCCAATAAGGAACGAACGGCATAGTACAACGCCCCCAGCAACTCGCGCAGCGCCTGATGGTTTTCCTGCAGCGCCCGGCCCTGCGGAATCCAGTTCAGCACGCCGGCGCCGTCGTAACGGGTAAAGCCGGTGGGCGCCGGCAGCACCTGCAGCCCCTGCTGCTGGAAAAACGGCAGCGCACGGCGCATATGCCAGGCCTGCGTCACCAGCGTGATGCGGCTGATGCCAGCCTCGCGCAGCAGCTTCACGCTGAACTGAGCGTTCTGCAGCGTGGTATTGGACTTATCCTCCAGCCAACGCGGCGACAGCGCGTAGTCGTCGCGCAGGCTGTGCGCCATCACCTGCGCCTCGGCCTCGCCGCCCAATGGCGCGCCACCGCTCAACAGCAACGGCAGGCCGCTGCGGCGCACCAGCCAGGCGCCATAACGCAGCCGCGCGGCGCTATCGGCAGCCAGCACGTTGGCCGCATACTCCGGCGCCGGTTTCTTGCCGCCGGACAGCACCACAATCGCCTGTGTCTGCCGCACCTGCTGCAGCGTGGCCGGCGGATAGCGCTCCAGCCAGCCATTGAGGGTGATCGCCGTCACCGGCAGCGCCAGCAGCCAGGCCAGCAGCACCCCGCCCCACGACAAGGCACGCGCCAGGCGCGGACGGCGTCGCCACAGCAGCAGCCCCGCCACGATAGGCAGCAGATACACAAACGGCGGCAGCAGCACGGCTCCCAGCAACTGGTGCAGCAGCACCTGCAGATCGACGCCAGCCATTATCGTTTCCCTTTTCCCCTAGCCAGGACGCAACATAAGCGGTCGCCAGCGCCGCAACATAAAAAACGCCCCCGGAAACCGGGGGCGTTTGGCTTGCTCACAACCAGCTTATTCGCCGAGGTAGGCGTTACGCACGCGTTCGTCGGCCAGCAGCTCGTGTGCCGGGCCGCTCATGGTGATGCGACCGCTTTCCATCACGTAACCGCGCTGCGACACTTCCAGCGCCAGCTTGGCGTTCTGTTCCACCAGCAGCATGGTCACGCCTTCCTTGGCCACCATCTGGATGATCTCGAAGATCTTTTCCACGATCAGCGGCGCCAGGCCCATCGACGGTTCGTCCAGCAACAGCAGTTTCGGCTGCGACACGATCGCGCGTGCCATGGCCACCATCTGCTGCTCACCACCGGACAGGGTGCCGGCCAGCTGCTTCTGACGCTCTTTCAGACGCGGGAACAGCTCGTAGCCACGCTCGATGTCGCGCTGGATGCCGTCCTTGTCGTTGCGGTGGAAGCCGCCCATTTGCAGGTTTTCTTCTACCGTCAGCTTGCCGAAGATGCCGCGACCTTCCGGCACCATCACCAAGCCGTTGCGCACGAAGTTGTACGGCGCGATGGCGGTGGTGTCCTTGCCGTCGAAGTTGATGCTGCCGCCGGACTTCTTCACCATGCCGACCAGGGTTTTCAGCGTGGTGGTCTTGCCGGCGCCGTTGGCACCGATCAGGGTCACCAGCTCGCCCTTGTTGATGTGAAAATCAATGCCGCGCACGGCCTGGATGCCGCCGTAGGCGACTTGCAGGTTTTTGACTTCCAAGAGACTCATGAGTGTGCCGCTCCCAGGTAGGCTTCGATAACTTTAGGATCCTTGCGCACCACTTCCGGCACGCCTTCTGCGATCTTCTTGCCGTAATCCAGCACGGCAATACGGTCGCACAGGCCCATCATGAGTTTTACGTCGTGTTCGATCAGCAGCACGGTCACGCCGTCGTTGCGGATCTTTTCCATCAGCGCCTTCAGACCTTCGGTCTCGCTCGGGTTCATACCGGCGGCCGGTTCGTCCAGTGCCAGCAGCTTCGGCTCGGTAGCCAGCGCACGGGCGATTTCCAGACGACGCTGGTGACCGTAGGACAGGTTGCGGGCACGTTCGTACGCCACGTCCTCGATACCCACGTAGCGCAGCAGCTCCCAGGCCTTGGCCTCGATGGCGGCTTCTTCCTGACGCACGGACTTGGTACGCAGCACCGCGCCCAGGGCGTTGGCCTTGGAGCGGATGTGGCGGCCAACCATCACGTTTTCCAGCGCCGTCATTTCATGGAACAGACGGATGTTCTGGAAGGTACGGGCGATACCACCGGCCACCACGATGTGCGGAGGGGCACGGAACAGGTCCTGGCCGGCGAAGCTGAAAGTGCCTTCGTCCGGGGTGTACAGGCCGGTCAGTACGTTGAACAGGGTGGTCTTGCCGGCACCGTTGGGGCCGATCAGGCCGTAGATCTCGCCCTTGTTGATGTGCAGGGCAACATTGTTGAGGGCATGCAGACCGCCAAAGCGTTTGTGGATGCCTTCGATTTTCAGCAGAACTTCAGCCATGGCTTAACCTTTCTTGGCATCGTCGAACTCGGCCTGGCGTCGCTTGGACGGCCACATGCCTTCTGGGCGGGTCAGCATCATGACAACCATGGCCAGACCGAACAGCAGCATACGAGCATTTTCAGGATCGACGATCATCTTGCCGAAGGTGTGCATTTGCAGCGGGCCGATCACGTCACGCAGGATTTCCGGCGCAATGGTCAGCGCTACGGCACCCAGGATCACGCCCGGGATGTGGCCCATACCGCCCAGTACCACCATGGCCAGGATCATGATCGATTCCAGCAGGCTGAAGGATTCCGGCGAGATGAAGCCCTGGAACGCCGCGAACAGGCCACCGGCCACACCACCGGACAGTGCGCCCAGTGCGAAAGCCAGCAGTTTGATGTTGCGGATGTTCAGGCCCATGGCGGAGGCCGCGATGTAGTCTTCACGCATCGCCACCCAGGCACGGCCGATACGGGAGTGCTGCAGGCGGGAAACCATGATCACCACCAGCACGGTCAGTGCCAGGAACATGTAGTAGTACAGATGTACCGGGTTCAGCGTGAAGGCGCCGACCTGGGTAATCTTGCCCAGCGAGAAGCCGGCGAACTGGATCGGGTCCACCAGGTTGATACCCTGCGGGCCGTTGGTGATGTTGATCGGTGCGTTCAGGTTGTTCATGAAGATACGCACGATCTCACCGAAACCCAGGGTCACGATGGCCAGGTAGTCACCCTTCAGCTTCAGTACCGGGGTACCCAGCAGGATACCGAAGAAGGCGGCGCAAGCTGCCCCCAGCGGGATGGTGATATAGAACGGCAGGTGGATACCGAAGTGCGGCGAACCCAGCAGCGCGAAGGTGTAGGCACCCACGGCGTAGAAGGCGATGAAGCCCAAGTCCAGCAGGCCGGCAAAGCCCACCACGATGTTCAGACCCAGCGCCAGCATTACATACAGCAGCGCAAAGTCGATGGTACGCACCCAGGCGTTGCCGAGCGTGCCGCTGACCACGAAGGGCAGCACCGCCAGCACGATGGCCGAAGCCAGGAAGGTGCCGAGTTTCTTGTTGCTTGTCATTAGATGTGCTCCTACCTGGACTTATGCGCGATCGGCAATCTTTTCGCCCAGCAGACCGGACGGACGGAAGATCAGCACCACGATCAGCACGGCAAAGGCGAAGATGTCCTGGTAGTTGGAACCCAGGAAGCCACCGGTGAGGTCGCCGATGTAACCGGCGCCCAGGCTCTCGATGATGCCCAGCAGGATACCGCCGGCTACGGCGCCACCCAGGTTGCCGATACCACCCAGTACCGCGGCGGTAAACGCCTTCAGACCGATCATGAAGCCCATGTAGTAGTGAGCCTGGTCATAGTTGGTGGCAACCATCACACCGGCGATGGCACCCAGACCGGAACCCATCACGAAGGTAGCGGACACGATAGTGTTGACGTTCACGCCCATCAGACCGGCAACGCCCGGGTTCTGGCTGGTGGCGCGCATGGCGCGGCCGAGTTTGGTCTTTTCGACCACCAGCAAGAGACCTGCCATCAGCACCAGGCACAGTACAACGATCACCACTTGCAGCTGGGTGATGGTGGCGCCAAAGATGTCGATGGTGTCGTGGCTGAGGATAGGCGGGAACGGAATGTAGTTACGGCCCCAGATCATGATGGCAGCCTGCTGCAGCACGATGGACAGGCCGATCGCGGTAATCAGCGGCGCCAGCTTGGGCGCATTGCGCAGCGGGCGGTAAGCCACGCGTTCAATGGTGAAGCCCAGCAGCATACATGCCGGGATGGCCACCATCAGCGCGATCAATACCATTGCGCCACCCGGAAGGTGTACGCCGGCATTGGTCATGGCGGAAATGACGGTGATGGTAACCATGGCGCCAAACATCACTACTTCGCCGTGAGCGAAGTTGATGAGGCCCATGATCCCGTACACCATGGTATAGCCGAGTGCGATCAGGGCATAAATACTGCCCAGCACCAGACCATTCAGGATCTGTTGTACAAAAATGTCCACGGTGGGATCTCCTTTGGATGAACTTCCCGACGGCTTTTTTGAAGGGATTACTCCCGTTGCCGCCTTACCAGCCGTGTAGCGCCGACTGTCAACCAGCCCTACAAGCCGAGCGGATTATGTAGGCGTATCCAATCGACTGTCAATCTTAAAACAGCCAAAACAGGTCGTTTTCTGACAAAATTTCCACACCATGTAAATATTTGATTTCATTGAGTTTTTTGGCAAAACAAAAACACTTCACCGCTATGTTGCAGTGCAACTAAGCGGTATTTTCAGCGTTCTTTTCCCTGCTGCCGGCATTTAAAAATTTTCGTATTTTTTCATTCTGAAATCATATAGTTTCGTTAACGAAAACCATGCTGATCGTTTTCGCACCAATAGCGGGCAAACGCTCGCACCAAAACTGGATACAATCTATCGTATTCGTTTGCGAACGCAAAAAAACAGCCGCACGATGATCGTGCGGCTGTTTTTGTCCGGTCTGGCTGTGGCTGCTTACAGCAACTGGAACGGATATACCGAACCCAGGCGCAGAATGCCGGTCAGCTCGTCCAGCGCGGTACGACACTCCAGCAGCAGCTGCGGGTCGCCCAGGTCGGCCGGGGCAATGCGATCACGATAATGCTTGTCTACCCAAGCATTAAGCGTGCCAAACAGTGTCTCATTCATCATTACATTCGGATTCACCGCGGCAATCTCGCGCTCCGACAGCGCCACGCGCAGGCGCAGGCAGGCCGGGCCACCGCCGTTCTGCATGCTCTGCTTCAGGTCATAGACGCGCACTTCGTCGATCGGGCCGCCGCTGTTCACCAGCTTCTGCAGGTAAGTCCACACCCGTTCGATATTGCGGCACTCTTCCGGCACCACGATGATCATCTTGCCGTGCGGCTTGGATAGCAGCTGGCTGTTGAACAGGTAGCTCTTCACCGCCTCTTCCACGCTCACCTCGGCCTGCGGCACCTCGATGGCGATGAACTTGCCACCGGCTGCGGCCAACTTGCGGTCCAGCTCGGCCAGCACCTCGGCTTGGTGCAGGAACGACTTCTCGTGATGGAACAGCACGTTGGCATTGCCCACCGAGATCACGTCGTTGTGGAACACGCCGGCATCGATGGTGGCCGGGTCCTGCTGCGCATACACCACGCCCTCTTCCTTCAGACCATGCAGGCGGGCGATCGCCTGGCAGGCTTCCAGCGTCTGGCGTGCCGGGAAGCGCGCCGGCGCCGGGTAGCGGCTGTCGAAGGCCGCGGCGCCGAACACGAAGAACTCCACGCCGGCGCCATCGTACTCGTGGCAGAAGCGGGTATGGTTGGCCGCACCTTCGTCACCGAAGTGCATCTGCGCCGGCAACGCCTCGTGCACCGCGAAGTGCGACTCGTTGGCGAACATCGCCTGCAGGATGCGACGGGTGGTCGGGTGCTCGATGGAGCGATGGAACTTGTTGTTCAGGTTAGCCGGTGTGAAATGCACGCGACCATCGGCAGTATCGCCGGACGGGCTGACGGTGGCGGCGTTGGCAGTCCACATGCAGGACGCGGACGATGCCGCCGCCAGGATGGCCGGCGCTTCCTTGGCGGCGCGCTCGACTACTTGCGCGTCGGTGCCGCCGAAGCCCAGGCGGCGCAGGCTGGCCACGTCCGGACGCTCGTGCGGGGCCAGTACGCCCTGCTTGAAGCCCATGTCGTGCAGCGCCTTCATCTTGGCCAGGCCCTGCTTGGCGGCCAGCCGCGGGTTGGACACCGCGTTCTGATTACCAGTGGAGGCCACGTTGCCGTAGGACAGGCCGCTGTAGTTGTGCGTCGGGCCGACCAGGCCGTCGAAGTTCACTTCAAATGCGTTGCTCACAGTGCGATCCCCGGAGAAAGTTGAGTCGGAACGGTCAGGCTGTCGCATTCCAGCGATGCCACCGGCCAGGCGCAGTAATCGGCCGCGTAGTAGGCGCTGGGGCGATGGTTGCCCGAGGCACCGATGCCGCCGAACGGGGCGGCGCTGGAAGCGCCGGTCAGCGGCTTGTTCCAGTTCACCACGCCGGCACGGCTTTCCAGCAGGTAGTGTTCGTATTCGGCGCGCTCGTCCGACAGCACGCCGCCGGCCAGGCCAAAGCGGGTGTCGTTGGCGATGGCGATGGCCTCGTCAAAGGTGCTGTAGCGGATCACCTGCAGCAGCGGGCCGAAGAACTCGTCGTCCGGACGCTGCGCGTTGGTGGTGTCGATGATGCCCGGCGACAGGATCGCGCCGCTGTCGGTCAGGCGTTTCATCTCCAGCAGCAGCTTGCCGCCGCTGGCCAGCAGCGCGGCCTGTGCCTGCAGCAGCGCCTCGGCGGCAGCGTTGGAAATCACCGAACCCATGAACGGCTGCGGCTCTTCGTTGTAGCGCCCCACCTTAAGGTTGGCCGCAACCTGCACCAGGCGCGCCACGAAGGCATCACCCCACTGCCCGGCCGGCACCAGCAGGCGACGGGCGCAGGTACAGCGCTGGCCAGCGGAGACGAAGGCGGACTGGATCACGTGGTGCACGGCGGCATCCACGTCGGCCACCTTGCCGACGATCAGCGGGTTGTTGCCGCCCATTTCCAGCGCCAGGATCTTGTCCGGGTGGCCGGCAAAATTCTTGTGCAGCAGGTTGCCGGTGCCGGAGCTACCGGTGAAGAACAGGCCGTCCAGGCCGGCATGGCCGGCCAGCGCGATGCCGGTATCCTTGGCGCCCTGGGTCAGGTTGAGCACGCCCGCCGGCAGGCCGGCCTCGTCCCACAGCCGCGCGGTTTCCTGCGCCGTCCACGGTGTCAGTTCAGACGGCTTGAAGATCACGGTATTACCGGCGATCAGCGCCGGCACGATGTGGCCGTTGGGCAGATGGCCGGGGAAGTTGTACGGGCCGAACACGGCCACCACGCCGTGCGGCTTGTGGCGCAGCACCGCCTGGGCATCGCCCATCGGCGCGCTGCGCTCGCCGGTGCGTTCCTGGTAGGACTTCACCGAGATGTCCACCTTGTTCACCATGGTGGTGACTTCGGTCTGCGCTTCCCACATCGGCTTGCCGGTTTCCTGGGCGATGATCTCGGCCAGGCGTGCCTTGTTGGCCGCCAGCAGTTCGCCGAAGCGGCGGATGATGGCGATGCGCTCATCCACTCCCAGGCGTGCCCAGGACTTGAACGCGCCGCGCGCGGCGTTGACGGCGGCATCCACCTGCTCGCTGCCGGCGGCATTGCCCTGCCAGATCAGCTCGCCGCTGGCCGGGTTGTACTTGCTGATGGCTTCGCCACTACCGGCCAGCCACAGACCATTGATGAATTGGGTACTCACTGTGCAGCCTCCTTCGGCGACAGCGCGACCACGCGCAGCATGTCACCCTGCTTGATATTCAGTGCCGCTGCCTGCTCGGCGGTAATGTCGATGCTGTCGCTGCCCACCGGCTGCGCCGCCATGATCACGCGGAAGTTTTCGCGGCTGGTATTGGACAGCAGCTGGAAATCACCCTCGGCTACTGCGGCCACGATATTGACCGGCAGCAGGCGGCTGTCGCGCACCGCGCGAATGTCTTTGGTGTAAGCCTGCACCGTGGGGCCGCCGTCGAAGATGTCGACGTAGCCTTCGTAGCGGAAGCCTTCGCCGTACAGCATGGCCACCGCCGGGCGGGTGTTGTCGTGGGTCTGGCCGATCACCGCCTGCGCCTCTTGCGGCAGGAAGTCGATGTACACCGGGAATTTCGGCATCAGCTCGGCCACGAACGCCTTCTGCCCAACGCCGGTCAGGTAGTCGGCCTCGGCGAAGTCGATGGAGAAGAAGTGGCGGCCCAACGCCTCCCACAGCGGCGACTTGCCGTCCTGGTCGGACACGCCGCGCATCTCCGCCACCACCACCTTGCCGAACAGCTCGGGGAACTGCGCCAGGAACAGGAAGCGGCTCTTGGACAGCAGGCCGCCGTTGCGGTTGACGCGGAAGTCCGGGTGCAGGAACAGCGTGCACAGCTCGCTGTAGCCGGTGTGGTCGTTGGACAGGAACAGTGTTTCGTGGCGGGTGTACACGCCCAGCTCTTCCGAGGCGTGCACGATGGTGCCGACGCGGTAGTTGTACCAGGGTTCCTTCAGGCCGACGGCGGCCTCCAGTGCGCAGATACCGCCAACGCGACCGCTCTCGCTGTCTTCCAGCACGAACACGTAGCCGCAGTCGGCCAGTTCGGCGGCACCGGCAAAGGTTTTCTCCGAGCGCGCGATGCGTGCGGCCAACCTTTCGGCGTTCACCGGCAGCGAGGTCAGCCCCACACCGGCGCTGCGCGCCAATTCCATCAGACCGTCCAGATCACTGGCGCGGATCGGGCGAATGACCATCATGCTGCGTTCCTCCCAGCTTCCGGCAGCAGCGGCACGACACAGGCGTACTGGCCGCTGACCAGCGCCAGCACGCGGGCGGTGTCTGGCGTAATGAACAACACATCGTCCACCAGTGCCGCACGGGCCTGGATGACGGCAAATTCGCTGCTGCGATGGTTGGAGATCAGCATCTCCTCCTCGCCTTCCGGCAGCAGCGGCGCCACTTCCACGCGATGCTTACGCTGCTCGCGCAGGCTGAACAGCTGGTCCACCTCGGCGGTCAACACCGCGCCGCCATCGAAGATGTCGATGTAGTCGTCGGCCTCGAAGCCTTCGCGGGTGAGGATGTCGAACGGGCGCTCGAAGTCCGGATGGATCTGGCCCACCGCGTTCTGCGCCGCATCCGGCAGCAGCGGCACATAGATCGGGTAGGTCGGCATCAGCTCGGCGATGAAGGTCTTGCTGCGCTGGGCGAAGGCCTGCTCCACCTGCGGAAAGTCCATATTGAAGAAGCGGCGGCCGATGGCATCCCAGAACGGCGACTGGTCGTTCTGGTCCAGAATGCCCTGCATCTCCACCAGGATGCGGCGGCCAAAGCGCTCGCGCGCGGCGGAGATATACATCAGACGGGCACGCGACAGCAGCTCGTAGGCACGCATCTGCTGTTTGGGGGCGCAGAAATAGCCGCACAGCTGCACCAGGCCGGTCAGGTCGTGGCACATGGTCAGCACGTGAATGCGGTTGTTGACCTTCAGCGCCCGCGAGGCATGCACCATGGTCTCGCTGCGGTAGCTGTAGAACGGCTCTTCGAAGCCGGCGGAGGCGCTGATCGAGGCGGTGCCCACCACTTCGCCGCCGTCTTCCAGCACGAACATATAGTATTCGCGGCCGGTGCCGGCGATGGCCTCGTGCTCGAAGGCGCCGAGCGAGGACTGGATCTTCTCGTACAGCTTTTCGCGATTGTTCGGCAAACTGGTAACGCCGATCCCGCTGTCTACCGCCATCTTCTCGATGACCGGCAGGTCGGAAATACGGACTGGGCGCACTGTCAGCATGACATGCCTCTCTCTCGTAATAACCCGGGAATCAGGCGCAGCGGCGCCCGCCCAGCTGCCGTCGCGGCAGCTGGGTTCCCTTGGAATGGTATTGGACTAGTGGCTTCCGGAAACGGAATCAGGCGCGGCTGGCTGCCACCACGGCAGCAACAGCGGCGTCGAAGCGGGCCAGACCGGCGTCGATGTCTTGGTCGTCCACTACCAGCGACGGCGCGAAGCGCACCACGGACAGGCCGGCTACCAGCACCATCAGCTGCTGGGCTTCGGCGGCCTTCAGGAAGTCGCGGGCGCGGCCGGCGAACTCCTCGGTCACCACGGCGCCGATCAGCAGGCCCATGCCGCGGATTTCCTTGAACACGTTGTACTTGGCGTTGATGGCGTTCAGGCCGTCAACGAAACGCTGGTGCTTGGCGGCCACGCCGGCCAGCACGTCCGGACGCGATACGATCTCCACCACCTTCTTCGCCACCGCGGTAGCCAGCGGGTTGCCGCCGTAGGTGGTGCCGTGAGTGCCCACTGCCAGACTCGGAGCCACCTTGTCGGTAGTCAGCATGGCGCCGATCGGGATGCCGCCGCCCAGGCCCTTGGCGGAGGACAGGATGTCCGGGGTCACGCCATACGCCTGATAGGCGTACAGGGTGCCGCAACGGCCAACACCGGTCTGCACTTCGTCGAACACCAGCAGCGCATTGTGCTGGTCACACAGTTCGCGTGCGGCCTGCAGGTACTCCTTGCTGGCCGGCAGCACGCCGCCCTCGCCCTGCACCGGCTCGATCACCACCGCGCAGGTCTTGTCGGAAATCGCCGCCTTCAGCGCGTCGATGCTGTTGTATTCGATGTGGGTGATGCCGGCCGGATTGGGGCCAAAACCTTCGGCGTACTTCGGTTGGCCGCCAACGTTGACGGTGAACACGGTACGGCCGTGGAAGGAGTTCTTGCAGGAAATGATTTCGTACTTGTCGGCGCCGAAGTGATCGGCCGCGTACTTGCGCGCCAGCTTGAAGGCGGCTTCGTTGGCCTCGGCACCGGAGTTGCAGAAGAACACGCGATCGGCAAAGGTTTTTTCCACCAGCAGCGACGCCAGTTCCAGCGCCGGCTCGTTGGTGAACACGTTGGACAGGTGCCACAGCTTGTGCGCCTGCTCGGTCAGCGTGGCCACCAGTTCCGGGTGGCAATGACCCAGGGAGTTCACCGCGATACCACCGGCAAAGTCGATGAACTCGCGGCCATCCTGATCCCAAACGCGGGAACCCTCACCCTTTACCGGAATGAAACCGGCCGGGGAGTAGTTGGGGACCATGACCTGGTCGAAAGTTGCGCGGCTGACTTGCTTGCTCATTGATGGTTCCTTCCTGCAATTCGTCTTGAGTTCTTGTGTTGGCGACCCGCCGTCGTGGGGTGCGGCGGGCCTGTCCCTTAGGCTTGCATCGATTCTAATCGAATCTTTCGGCCAGACCATATCCGCTATGCGACATGGCCTTACACTTTTTCAAGAGATGTACAAGAGTGAACCAAAAACAAAAAATCAAGCCACTTCAATGAGTTGCTGCAGCTTATTCGCATCCGGGATATGAATTTCCCGCCCCTCGACCACAATCTGCGCCTGCTCCGACAGTTTTTGCAGCACCCGCGAGAATGTTTCCGGTGTCAGGTTCAGCCGCGACGCCATCACCTGCTTGTTCACCGGCAGCGTCACCGCCCCGGCATGCTCGCCCTCGCCCAGCGCCTGCAGCAGATAGCTCACCACCCGCGCCACCGCCCCCTGCAGGCTGTAGCTGGCGACATCCTGCAGCAAGCCGTGCAGGCGCATCGACAGCCCCGCCAGCATGCGCCGCGCTAGTTGCGGGTCGCTATCCAGCAGCGCCAGCAGCGGCGCCGCCGGCACGAACAGCACCAGCGCGTCCTCCAGTGTCTGCGCCATCACCGGGTAGCTGCCGGTCATGAACATGATGGCCTCGCCGAAGCTCTGCCCTGGGTAGATGATCTCCACCACCTTTTCGCTGCCGCTGCGCGAGGACACGCTGAGCTTGACCTTGCCGTACACCAGCACGTGCATGCCGTCGCAGGCATCGCCGCGCTGGAACAGCACCGCTCCCTTCTCGTAACGATGCTCGGTGGTGACATTGGCGATCTGCTGCAGGTGCTCGGGCGAGCAGCTGGCAAACAGCGGCAGGTGCTGCAGGAAACGGCTGGCGGATGCTTGCATGGTGGGTGCTCCTGATTTCTTGACGACTATCATTCTCGCCAGCGTCACGGCAACCGACACTGGCCCTATTAAGATTTCCCGCTGTTAATAACAGTTACCGTCATGAGCCACCATACACCATTAGAGCTAATTGCCCGCGCGCCGCATCGCGCCGGCTTCGTCCCCGGCATCGCCGCCGCCGCGCTGCTGACCCTGGCCTGGGCCGCGGAGCTGGCGATGCGCCTGGCCGGCGGCAGCATCGCCACCAGCATCGCGGTGTCGCAGGCGCACGGCCTGCTGATGCTGTACGGCATCTTCCCGTTCTTCATGTGCGGCTTTTGCTATACCGCGGTGCCGCGCTGGCTGAATATCGGCAATCCCGCGGCGCGCACTTTCGTGACCATGCCGCTGCTGTTGCTGGCCGGGGTGCTGTGCTGGCTGGCCGGCTTGTGGCTGGGCAAGGCCTGGCTGCTGGCCGGCACCGCCGCACAGTTGGCCGCATTCGCCG
This sequence comes from Vogesella facilis, assembly GCF_042648525.1. NCBI lineage: Bacteria > Pseudomonadati > Pseudomonadota > Betaproteobacteria > Neisseriales > Chromobacteriaceae > Vogesella > Vogesella facilis. The sequence continues at coordinate 317,693 of NZ_JBHRXN010000031.1, read as the reverse complement.
GCCTGGTGTTCACACTGGGCGGCATGATCCGCCGCAGCACGGTGGCCGACAAACAACACGCCCGCTGGGTGGTGGCCGGCTTTGCGCTGGCCGCCGCCGGGCTGCTGTGCGCGCTGCTGTGGCTGGCCGGGCTGTTTGCCAATGGCTGGTGGTGGACACGGCATATCGCGCTGTACGGTTTCCTGCTGCCGGTGTTCCTGAGCGTGGCGCATCGCATGCTGCCGTTTTTCAGCAGCACGGTGCTCAAGCCCTATACCCCGTGGCGGCCGTACTGGCTGCTGCAGCTGTGGCTGGCAGGCAGCGTGCTGCACGGCGCGCTGGGCATCGCGCTGCTGCCGCAGTGGCCGCTGGATCTGCTGCTGGCCGCGCTGTTCGGCTACACCAGCTGGCGCTGGCAGCTGCGCCACAGCCTGAGCGTGCCGCTGCTGGCCATGCTGCACCTGGCCTTTGCCTGGCTGGCGCCGGCCTTCCTGCTGCAGGCGCTGGCCGGGCTGGGCTGGCTGTCGCCACTGGCCGGGCTGCATGCCATCACCATCGGCTTCTTCATCACCATGCTGGTGGGCTTCGCCTCGCGCGTCATGCTCGGGCACTCCGGGCGGCCGCTGCAGGCCTCGCCGGCACTGTGGCGGCTGTACCTGCTGCTGCATGGCGTGGCGCTGCTGCGGGTGAGCGCCGACATCGCCACCAGTGCGGCCAACCTGCTGCTGGCCGGCGCCGGCATCCTGCTGGCGCTGCTGCTGACCGGCTGGCTGCAGCTGGGCGCACCGTGGCTGTTGCGCCAGCGGGTAGACGGCAAAACCGGCCAATCACCCGCAGCGCATAAATCTCCGCCGACCGACCATTGAAATAACATCTACGCTGAGGAACAGATGCAGTAAAGTTGCCGACTAGCCGCAAACCATCAGGAGAACACCATGTCCGAGGCCAGCTTGCTGATCGTGGAAGACAGCCAGAGCCAATGTGCCCTTTATCGCAGCCTGTTCGACGGCCAGTACAGCCTGCGGTTTGCGGCCAACGGGCAGGCGGCGCTGGCCAGCGTGGCGCAGCAGTTGCCGGACGCCATCCTGCTGGACGTGGAAATGCCGGACATGGACGGCTACACCGTGTGCCGTCAGCTGCGCGCCGCCGGCCACGAGCTGCCCATCCTGTTCGTGTCCTCGCACGGCAAGCTGGAAGACCGGCTGCAAGGCTACGATGCCGGCGGCAACGATTTCCTGTGCAAGCCGATAGACGGCCGCGAGATGCTGCTGAAAGTGGCGCTGGCGCTGCGCAGCCACGCCGAGAAGCGCGAACTGCAGCAAAGCGGCCAACACGCGTTCTCCGCCGCCATGACCGCGATGAGCGCCATGTCGGAAATGGGCGTGCTGATCGAGTTCATCCGCAACGTGTCGCGGCTGGCCAACTACCACGACATCGGCGCCGCCATCTGCAGCACGCTGGAAGCCTTAGGCCTGCACGGCTGCGTGCAGGTGTACGGCAGCCGCGGCGAGACGCTGCACTCCAGCGACGGCCAGCCCAGCGAGCTGGAAGCCAGCATCATCGCCAACGCCCGCACCCTGTCGCACATCTACTCCAGCGGCAGCAACACCTCGTTCAACTACCCGCACTGCTGCCTGATCGTGCGCGACATGCCGCTGGAAGACGAAGTCCGCTGCGGCCGCCTGCGCGACCACCTAGCCATCCTGGCCGAAGTCGCCGCCAGCCGCGCACAGGCACAGGACGAACTGCACCGCGAAATTGGCAGCCTGCAACAGCGGCTGGACAGCCTGCAACAGCGGCTGGACAGCCTGAACGCCGCCGTGCTGACCCTGCGCCGCGAACTGCCCGCCAGCAGCGCCAGCCTCGGCCTGAACCCGCAACAGCAGCAGCAGCTGGCCCGCCTGTTCGACCAGCAACTGGTGGCACTGCAGCAGGGCTGAACCCCGGAGCAAGCGAACGCGGCCAGGCTGTTACAGCCTGGCCGCAGCCATTTATACCCGCTTGTCGCAAAGCCTTGCCGGCATTGGCTGGCAGCCGTTTTCACGTAGTGTCGCAACTACAGCAAACCCTGCCTTGCCAGCCACTTTGGGCTAGGGTAAAAGTTGCTTCCTTTTGCTTGCGAGACCTGTCATGTCTGCCCCGCTGAATGTCGCCCTGGTGGGCTACGGCTATGCCGGACGCACCATCCACGCCCCGCTGATCCAGGCCAGCCCGCGCCTGAAACTGCACACCATCGTCAGCAGCAAGAGCGAGCTGGTACAGGCAGAACACCCCGGGGTGCACATCGCCAGCGACACCCTGCAGGCGCTGGCCGACCCGCAGGTGGACCTGGTGGTGATCGCCAGCCCCAACGACAGCCATTTCATTCACGCCGACTGCGCGCTGACGGCCGGCAAGCACGTGGTGGTGGACAAACCGTTCACGGTGACGCTGGACGAGGCGCAACAGCTGATCGTGCAGGCGCGCCGCCACCAGCGCCTGCTGTCGGTGTTCCACAACCGCCGCTGGGACGCCGACTTCCTCACCGTGCAGCAGCTGCTGAGCGCCGGCACGCTGGGCGACATCACTCTGTTCGAATCGCGCTTCGAGCGCTACCGCCCGCAGGTGCAGGTGCGCTGGCGCGAATCCGACGTGGCCGGCGGCGGGCTGTGGTACGACCTCGGCCCGCACCTGCTGGACCAGGCGCTGCAACTGTTCGGCACCCCGCGCGCCATTCACGCCGACCTGGCGGCGCAGCGCCAGGGCGCGGTCACCACCGATTACTTCCACGTGCAGCTGCGCTACCCACGCCTGCGCGTGCGGCTGTCCGGCAGCTGCCTGATCAGCGGCGGCTCGCCACGCTTCGCGGTACATGGCACCGCCGGCAGCTACGTGAAATACGGGCTGGATCAGCAAGAAGCCACGCTCAAGCGCGGTGAACTGCCCGGCAGCAGCAACTGGGGGGAAGACCCGCTGCACGGCATGCACTACTGGCAGCAGGATGGCGACGAACACGGCACGGTATACCCGACCGTCGCCGGCGACTACCGCCAGTTTTACGATGGCGTGGCCGCCGCCATTCTGGACGGTGCGGCCAACCCGGTCACCGGCGAACAGGCGGCGGAGGTGATGCGCCTGATCGAGCTGGGCGTGGCCAGCGCCCGCAGCGGCCAGGAACTGGCGGTCAGCCCCGGCTATTAAGCGGCCCGTTGGCCGCACGGGCATGGGCGTGCCGGCAGCCGGCCATGCGGCCAACCTTCAGGGATCGCCGTGATGTAGGCCATCGCCAGCCGGCTTGCCTAACCGCCGCCGCGGAAACGACAGCAGCCGGGAGGCAGCCGACGCGCACCGTTGGCCCATACCTGTCTGGCCATGCCGGCTTGGCTCACTACTCCCAGCTCACTGCCGCCAGGAACAGATAGCCGGCGCCGTACACCGTCTTGATCATGCGCGGGCTGTAGGAGTCGTCCTCCAGCTTGCGCCGCAGCCGCGAGATGCGCACGTCGATGCTGCGGTCGTACGGCGACATATCGTCCTGCCCCAGCAGCTGCTCGCGCGGCAGTACGCGGTTGGGGCGTTCCAGGAAGCGCTGCAGCATCTGGCCCTCACCGGCGCTGAGCGCCTTCTCGCCACCGTCCGGCGCGGTGAGCGTGAGGCTGTCCACCTCGTAGCGCCAGCCGGCAAAGCTGGCCACCCGCCCGCCGCCACTGGCCGGTGCCTGCAGGCCGTCATCGCAGCGGCGCAGCACGCTGCGTACCCGTGCCACCAGCTCGCGCGGCTCGAACGGCTTCATGATGTAGTCGTCGGCGCCGCTTTCCAGCCCCATCACCCGGTCGCCGACATGGCCGCGGCCGGTGAGGATCACCACGCCGCAGCGGCCGTGGGCGCGGATTTCGCTCACCAAGCTCATGCCGTCCATGTCCGGCAGCCCCAGGTCAAGGATCACCAGGTCCGGCAGCTGCTGCCGCAGCCGGCGCTGCAGTTCGCTGCCACTATGGAATACCTCGCAGCGAAAGTGATAGTCGCGCAGCACGTTGCCGATCAGCCGTGCCACCGCCAGATCGTCTTCCACCAGGTAGATCAGCTTGTCGGCGTCGGTGGCCGGGTTCAGGGTTGGGGCGGACACAGCATCACCTCGTCGAGCAAAGCGGCCAGTTGGGCCGGGGTAAAGGGTTTTTCCAGCTTGGGGAAGTTGGCCGCAGCGCCGCGGCCGGCCTCGTCGTAACCGCTCATCAGCACGATGCGCATCTTCGGCCGCAGCTGGCGCGCACGCTGCGCCAGGGCGCGGCCGTCCAGCTGGCCGGGCATCACGATGTCGGTGAGCAGCAGGCCGATGTCGTCGATGCTGGCCACCATCACCGCCGCCTCGTCGCCGCTTTCCGCTTCCAGCACCGGGAAGCCCAGCCCGGTGAGCTGCAGCCGCACCACGCGGCGCACGTCCGGGTCGTCTTCCACCAGCAACACCAGCGGCCGCTCGCGCCCGCCGGCCTTGCCGCTGAAGTTGAGCCGCCCGGTAAGCGCCGCCTCCGGCTGCGTCAGCGGCAGGTAGAGGCTGAACACCGTGCCCTGCCCCGGCGCGCTGGCCACCTGCACCGCGCCGCCGGACTGGCGGGCAAAGCCGTACACCATGGCCAGCCCCAGGCCGCTGCCGGAGCCGAAGCGCTTGGTGGTGAAGAACGGTTCGAACACCCGCAGCTGCACTTCCTGGCTCATGCCGCTGCCGCTGTCACGCACTTCCAGCCGCACGTAGTTGCCGGGCTGCAGGTGCAGTTCGCTGTCGCGCTCGGTCAGCGTGATGCGGCTTGCGGCCAAGGTCAGCTGGCCGCCCTCGCCCATGGCGTCGCGCGCGTTGAGCACCAGGTTGAGGATGGCGCTTTCCAGCTGGTGCGGGTCGGCCAGCGCGTGCAGCGCCTCCACCGGCAGCTGCGTGCTCACCGCGATGTTTTCCGGCAGCGAGCGGCGGATCAGCTGCAGCATGTCCTGGAACAGGCTGGCGATGTTCACCGCGCGCGGCGCCAGCGGCTGCTGGCGGGCAAAGGTCAGCAGCCGGTGCACCAGCGCCACGCCGCGCTCGGCGGCCTGCAGTGCCGGGTCGAGGTAGTCTCGCACCGCGGCATCGTGCTGGTGGCGGCTTTGCAGCTCGGCCAGGTTGCCTATCACCACGGTGAGCATATTGTTGAAGTCGTGCGCCATGCCGCCGGACAGCTGGCCCACCGCCTCCATCTTCTGCGCCTGCACCAGCGCCGCCTGGGTCTGCGTCTGCTCGGTGATGTCAAAGGACAGCACGAAGCAGCCCAGCACCTGGCCATCCGCCGCGATCTCCGGCACCAGCGTGCTGCGCGCAAAGATGGTGCTGCCGTCGTCCTTGTCCATCGAGTATTCGTAAGTGATCTGCTTGCCGGACAGCGCCTCGTTCACATAGCCCACCACCGCGGCGTAGAACTTGCTGCCCAGCGCCGCCTCGATGTGGCGGCCGACGATGTGCTCGTTGCGGCGGCCGAACCAGTCGGCGTAGCCGCGGTTGGCGTAGCGGTAGATGTGATCCTTGTCGAAGTAGGCGATCAGCGCCGGAATGGTGTCGGTGATCAGCCGCAGCCGCTCCTCGCTGCGGCGCAGCGCGGCGGTGATCTGGGCGTTGGCCGCATCGGCCTCGCGCAGCTGGCGGTTGGCGGCCTCCAGCTCGGCGGTGCGTGCGCCCACATGCCATTCCAGATCCTGCTTCTGCTGCTGCAGCAGGCGCTCGTAAGCCTGCTGCTCAGTCTTGTCGGTGTACAGCGAGATGAAGCCGCCGCCCGGCAGCGGCTCGCCGCGCACCCGCAGCACCGAGCCATCCGGGCGCATGCGCTCGGTGTCGTGCGGCTCGAAGCGTCGCGCCAGCGCCACCCGCTCGGCTACCTGCTGCTGCGCATCGCCCGGGCCGTATTCGCCGCGTTCCGCGTTATAACGAATGAATGCCTCGAACGGCGTGCCCACCTGCCCCAGCGCGGCCGGGAAGTCCAGCAGTTGCAGGAAGCGCTGGTTGCAGGCCACCAGCCTGAGGTCGGCGTCGAACACCGTCACGCCCTGATTCAGCAGATCCAGCCCGGCCAGCAGCATGGCGCCACGCTGTGCCAGACAGGTATCAGTTTCGGCATCGGCTGCGACAACAATCGCTTGCGGCATGGCTGGCAGCGTCCTTGGTAACAATTCGAAAGTTTTGATTCTAGGCCAAGCCCGCCCGGCCAGGGGGCACTGCAATCATTCGTTACATTTGCCACATAGTTGTGCAAGGTTGGCCGGCAATCATCGACCCCATAACAGCGCACAACATGACGACCGCCAGGCCTGCAAGGCGCGGCGCGGCGACAGACGGGTGCCTCGGAAAACCCGGATTTCCAATCGAGACAAGGCGGCGAGACAAGGCGAGAGCGAAAAATTTCGACGCAGCATATGTTTGATATGTCAGGAGAAATTTTTCGTGAGCAACGCAATATCGCGACGAAAGCGGGAGTTTTTCGAGATGCCCAGACCAGAGGAGAAGCACAGCATGTCCCTGCAGGCATACCAGCAAGACCTGCCGCAAACCGCGGCCAACCACGTGGCACTGTCGCCACTGAGCTTCATCGAGCGTGCGGCCAACGTCTACCCCACCCGCCCGGCAGTAATCCACGGCGCCATCCGCTACAACTGGGCCGAAGCCTATACCCGCAGCCGCCGGCTGGCTTCCGCGCTGGTGAAGGCCGGCATCGCCCGCGGCGACACCGTGGCGGTGATGCTGCCCAACATCCCGGCGATGTTCGACTGCCACTTCGGCGTGCCGATGAGCGGCGCGGTGCTCAACACCCTCAACACCCGGCTGGACCCGGAAGCCATCGCCTTCATGCTGCGCCACGGCGAGGCAAAAGTGCTGATCACCGACCGCGAGTTCTCCTTCACCATCGCCCCGGCGCTGGCCATGCTGGACACCCCGCCGCTGGTGATCGACGTGGATGACCCGGAATACGCCGGCCCCGGCGAGCGACTGGGCAGCATCGAATACGAAGCCTTCATCGCCGGCGGCGACCCCGGCTACGACTGGCAGCTGCCGGCCGACGAATGGGACGCCATCGCCCTCAACTACACCTCCGGCACCACCGGCAACCCCAAGGGCGTGGTCTACCACCACCGCGGCGCCTACCTGAACGCAGTGTGCAACATCATGGAATGGGGCATGCCGCGCCACGCCACCTATCTGTGGACGCTGCCGATGTTCCACTGCAACGGCTGGTGCTTCCCGTGGACCATGGCGGCCAACGTCGGCACCAATGTCTGCCTGCGCCGCGTCGACCCGCGGCTGATCTTCGAGCTGATCAAGCAGCACCAGGTAAGCCACTACTGCGGCGCGCCCATCGTGCACAACATGCTGATCAACGCGCCGGACGACTGCAAACAGGGTATCGAACACCAGGTGAACTGCCTGGTGGCCGGCGCCGCGCCGCCGTCGGCAGTGATCGAGGGCATGGAAAAGCTGGGCTTCAACATCACCCACGTCTACGGCCTGACCGAAACCTACGGCCCGGCGGCGGTATGCGCCAAGCAGGACGAATGGGCTGACATGGACATTGGCGGCCGCACCGAGCGCAACGGCCGCCAGGGCGTGCGCTACACCATGCAGCAAGGCATGACGGTGATGGATCCGGTCACCATGAACGAGGTGCCGCACGACGGCGAAACCATGGGCGAGATCATGTTCCGCGGCAATCTGGTGATGAAGGGCTATCTGAAGAACCCGGCCGCCACCCGCGAATCGCTGGCCGGCGGCTGGTTCCACACCGGCGACCTGGCGGTGATCCAGCCCGACGGCTACGTGAAGATCAAGGACCGCTCCAAGGACATCATCATCTCCGGCGGCGAGAACATCTCCTCGCTGGAGGTGGAAGACGTGCTGTGCCGCTTCCCCGGCGTGATCACCGCCGCGGTGGTAGCGCTGCCGGATCCGAAATGGGGCGAGGTGCCGTGTGCCTTCATCGAGCTGAAGGAAGGCGTGGCTGGTGACGAGGCGGCGGTGATCGAGCACTGCCGCGCCCATCTGGCGCGCTTCAAGGTGCCCAAGCGCATCGTGTTCGGGGCGATTCCCAAGACATCCACCGGCAAGATCCAGAAATTCCTGCTGCGCCAGCAGACCAACGCCGCGTCTGCCATCGAGTAGCAAGCCCGAGTTTGCTCCGCTGCACCGGAGTCGTCGCATCTCAACAGGGGTGTTGGCGATGACCCGGCGGTGACGGGGCAGCAATCTGTGGCGCCGGCCCGGCTGCCACATCATTCCCCGCTCTGCCCCGC